>NZ_JAZDRJ010000007.1:0-199320 GCF_047501535.1 Achromobacter sp. F4_2707 | reverse complement strand
CGCTGACTGCTTGAAATGAGAGGGTAGGCGCCGACTCATGCCGTAAGACCTATTCTCTGAAGCGCCAAGACTAGGGTTAACCCGATGTCTCGATCAGCGAGGAAACGAAATATAGCATGAAAGTTTTGGGGCGTGCAAGTCGGTGGGGGAAAATAAGGGGTTTTGCCACTGGGGCAAGCCGTTCTCCCTCGGTCCGACGCTTATACGGAACTGATATGTATAGACGCGTAGACCAGCGTCTATCAGTAATGCTTACGCTGCTGCGGTAGCGGGCCCAAGTCAGCTCTTTGCTCACGAGGAGCCGAGCAAATCGCCAGACCCCTCCCGGCACACAGCCAAAGATCGCGATACGGTGTTTATCTCCGACCGGCGCATCATGTGTGCGTATCGGCCTGTTAGGTCTTATGCTGTCGCTATACCAAACATAAGCAAGCATCACTCATGACAGAAGACATACTGATTAACGTTACCCCTTTCGAAACACGAGTCGCCCTTGTAGAGCAAGGTTCTGTACAGGAACTTCATATTGAGCGCAGTATTCAGCGCGGCCATGTTGGCAACCTTTATCTGGGTAAAGTCGTACGCGTATTACCTGGCATGCAAAGCGCTTTTGTCGATATTGGCTTGGAACGCGCCGCCTTCATTCATGTCGCCGATCTTCGCCAGAACCGTAGTGAGCGTAGCAAGGGGCTGCCTACCACTCCAATAGAGAAGTTGTTATTTGAAGGCCAGCCCATCATGGTGCAGGTCATCAAAGACCCGCTGGGCACAAAAGGAGCTCGACTTTCGACACAGATCAGTATTGCCGGCCGCATGCTGGTGTACCTACCGTTCGAACCACACGTGGGAATTTCTCAGCGGATAGATTCTGAATCCGAGCGTTTGGCGTTGCGCGAACGTGTGACGCGGTTACTGAAAGAAGACGATTCCGGCGGCTTTATTGTGCGCACTCAAGCAGAAGGCGCAACGGATGACGAACTGGAGGCGGATTGCTCCTACCTGCGAACCTTATGGGTCAGTATTCAGGAAAAACTCAAAACCCAGGGTGCACCCGCATTGTTGTACGCCGACCTCACTCTGCCGCAGCGCGTCCTGCGCGATATGGTCACGCCATCCACCACCCATATTACGGTGGATTCCCGCAGCACCACTCAAGAGCTCCTTGCATGGGCCAAGCGTTACACCCCGTCGGTTGTGGATCGCATCCGTCACTACAGCGGAGAACGCCCTCTGTTCGACACGGCAAATGTCGATGATGAAATTAGCCGCGCATTGTCGCGTCGAGTGGATTTAAAGTCTGGTGGTTATCTCATCATTGACCAGACCGAGGCGCTAACCACCGTTGACGTCAATACAGGCGGTTATGTGGGAGGGCGCAATTTTGGCGACACCATCTTCAAAACCAACCTGGAAGCGGCCGTTGCCATTGCCCGCCAGTTGCGTCTGCGCAATCTGGGCGGCATTGTTATCTTGGACTTCATTGATATGGAGGACCAGGGGCACCGCGACGCCGTATTAGCCGAATTGAACAAGGCGTTGGCGCGTGATCGTACCCGCGTCACTGTCAGCGGTTTCAGCCAGTTGGGCCTGGTGGAAATGACACGCAAGCGCACGCGTGACTCCTTGGCACATCAACTATGCGAGCCCTGCCCTACCTGCCAATCTCGCGGTAACGTTCGAACCCCACGCACCGTTTGCTATGAAATTCTGCGGGAAATCCTACGGGAATCCAGGCAGTTCAGCCCCAAGGAGTTTCGCATCCTGGCCTCACAGGCAGTCGTTGACCTGTTCCTAGAAGAAGAAAGCGACCACCTGGCCATACTGGGCGATTTCATCGGCAAACCAATATCTCTTCAGGTGGAAAGCCTATATTCACAGGAACAGTACGATATTGTTCTGATTTAACGCGAAGCTTTGGTTTGAAGGTTTCCTAATACCCAGGCTTCAAGCCGCCGCTTCGGCCATAGAAGTACGGCCGACAGGCTCCATATCAATCACTTCGGGGGTACTGTCCCGCAGTTTGAAGGTCATGACGATATTCGCCAGTGCGGCAGCTTCTTCGCGCAGATGCCTTGCCGCCTCTGCCGCATCCTTGACCATGGCAGCATTACGCTGTGTACCTCCATCCATATGAGCAATGGCCACATTCACCTGCTCAATGCCGGAAGCCTGCTCGCTGCTGGCAGCTGTGATTTCGCTCATGATATCCGTCACCCGCTGCACACTATCCACGATCTCCGCCATGGTGCTACGCGTTTCACCCACCAGACTGTTTCCTTGATGTGCAGCCTGAACCGCCGACTCAATCAACTCCTTAATTTCTTGTGCGGCTGAGGCGCTACGTTGCGCCAAGCTGCGCACTTCCGAGGCGACCACGGCAAACCCTTTACCCTGCTCGCCAGCTCGCGCCGCCTCCACCGCAGCATTCAGTGAAAGAATATTGGTTTGAAAAGCAATCCCGTCGATTACACCGATAATGTCGCTGATACGCGCCGCCGAATCATTGATGGCGCCCATGGTATCGACCATTCGGTCGACCACCTCGCCTCCTTTGAGTGCCACTTGCTTGGCAGAGGCGGTGAGGCTGTTAGCGGCCAAAGCATTATCGGAATTCTGTTTAACCGTGGCTGTCATTTGCTCCATGGTGGCTGCTGTCTCAGCCAAGGCGCTCGCTTGCTGTTCGGTGCGCACTGCCAGATCACTATTCCCCGTTGCGATTTGCTCCGAGGCCGCAGCGATTAATGCCGCCTCATGGCGCAATTTGCTCATGATGTGGGTAAGGCTATTAATCATGTCGTGAAGCGCGCGGCTGAGTTGACCGGTTTCATCGCTGCCATGCACGATGATGCGATGAGTGAGGTTACGCTGCGCTACCGCAGCAGCCGCCTCCACCGATTGCTGCAAAGGCCGGACAATGGAACGTGTGATCAGTAGGCCCGTACCGAGGCTGAGTATTGTGGCCACTAACAAAGCCCCAATCATGATATAGCGGCCCAATTCGTTGCTTTCTTGCACCCGCACGCTTTCTTCGTCGATCTGGCCTTTCATGTAATCGAGCAATTTCTCGAAAGCACTCCGATACGTGCTGATCAAGGGTGCCACGTCATGCCTGAAGAATTGCATGGCGGCAGCATCGTCACCGGCGCTCTTGGCTTGCAGAGCACGATCGCGCTCTTCATGAAAGCGGGTGAAGGAAGCGAAGGCATCTTGGTAGAGCTGGCGCGCGGTATCGTCCTGGAGGTTGTTTCTCAAGGGCCCCACGATGCCGTTGAGCTGAAGCGCCGTTTCATTCACCTGGTCGGTTAAGAAGGAGATCAGCTCCGTGTCCTGACTGCGAGCCACCGCCTCGAGGCGCGCCATGTTAATGGATAGCAGTTTGTCCCATTCGACAAGGAGGCGCTCATTTTTCAGGGGTGCGCCAGTAAGTGTTCTGACCGCTTGATCGCTGGTACTCATGAGCCAAAGACTGATTCCAGTCACCAGAGCCAACAGCAAAAGCTGAAATATAAAGGCCAGAATCAATCTCGTGCCGATCGAGATATTGTTCATTTTCGGGCCCCCGAGACAAACAATAAGACATCATTTAAAACATTTGCTCATATTTATGGCGCAACCACGCCACTCGAAATGTTTGATGAGCAATAATGATGCAAGTGCCCGGCAGGCACCTTAATGTGTCTTAAGAAACCCCTGAAGCGGGCGCTACATGCAGTTTCCTGGTTGGCGAACAGCGTTCAACATGGCATCTACCCGTTGTTTAATATCGTCGTTGATGTAGTAGCTGTAAAAGCTGATCGCCACGCGAACAGGCGCGCGCCATGATTCGGGGTACTGAATAAGGTCCGCAATCACAACGTTTTCATAGCTTTCCGGTGTGTCAGCGGTTTCGATCAGGCTGGCGTAGGCGGTTTCGCCTTCATGCATAACAAAGCGCGGTGCACTGCCGCATGCAGCACGGTGTTGAAATAAATTGCGCTGCAGAGAGGGGAAATCCAGATCACTGATAACCGTATCTGTCACCAGGTAATTTTCGTTGCGTAGGTCGTCCGCCCGCACCATACGATCGCCCGAGGCGGCACACCCCACAAGCGCCCCCCCCACTGCCAGCGCCGCCAGAACATTTTTCAAGAACACATCAAGCTCCTATTCTTCTCTAAACTGCATACGATACAAAGACGCATACAGACCTTCGTTTGCCAGCAGATCATCATGCCGCCCCTGCTCCACAATGCGGCCCTCATCCAATACAACAATGAGGTCAGCCTTCTGAACGGTGGAAAGACGGTGCGCAATCACCAAGGTCGTGCGCCCGGTCATCAATTTTTCTAACGAGGCCTGCACTTGGCGTTCAGACTCATTATCCAGAGCGGAGGTTGCTTCGTCGAGAATCAAAATGGGCGCATTCTTGATGAGTGCCCGGGCAATGGCCAGACGCTGGCGCTGGCCGCCCGACAACTGGCTGGCGTTCTCTCCCACCGGCGTGTCGAGCCCTTGAGGCAGGCTGTCAACAAACTCAAGCAGATTGGCGGCTTGCAGCGCATCGCGGATTTCCTGGCGGCTGGCGTCATGCAAAGACCCATAGCCGACGTTGTCGGCGATTGAGCCATCGAACATGACCACATCCTGACTGACCAGCGACAAGTGGCGACGCAAACTGCTGAGCTTGATATCGCGCACGTTGTGCCCGTCGATGCAGACCTCGCCTTCCAGGGGCTCGACAAAACGTGGAATCATGTTGACCAGCGTCGTTTTACCGCTGCCCGAACGCCCCACCAGCGCCACCGTCTGGCCCGGCTCGACCACTAACGAAACGCTGTTCAGCACATTGGTATCGACGCCTTCAAAACGATGCGTCACATTGCGGAACTCAATACGCCCTTGAATTTTTTCGCCCAGTTCTTGCTTGCCCTCGTCAACTTCGGGCAGGCTATCCACCAGTGCGAATACGCTTTCTGCAGAGGTGAGCATTTTCTGCATGCTGCTGGCGATTTTCGTGAGTTTTTTGACTGGGTCAAAAATCTGGCCCAACGCCGCCATGAAAGCGGCGAAGCTGCCCACCGTCAACGCCCCCTGATTGGCCTGATACAGCGCCACGGCAATCACCGCCGCCACGGCCACCGCAATAAAGAATTGCGACAACGGCGACAACGCGGCATCTGCACTGGCGGCCCGCATCGCAAAGCGGCGCAGGCGAGCATTCACATAGGCAAAACGGCCGGCTTCACGCTCGTAACCATCGAACAGCTTGATGACACGCTGACCTTCAATACCTTCTCTCACCACATGGGTGAGTTCGGCATTCATGGTGATGGTGTCCCGGTTGATGCGTCGCAGTCGGCGGATAAACACACTGGCGGTATAAACAGAAACAGGTAACACCACCAGCACAATGAGCGTAAGCTGCCACGACATGTACAGCAGGACCACCAGCAAAGCGATGACCACCAGGGTTTCCCGCACAATCACCGTGACGACATCGGTGGCGTACTGAGTGACATTCCCTGCGTCAATCGTGAACCGGTTCAAAAGCCGTCCCGTATCACTACGCTTGTAGTCTTCATCGGACATGCCCAGCAGGCGATCGAACATGTCCTTGCGTATGCCCAACAAGGTGTTGTTCGCCACCCAGGCCAGGAGGTAAGAACTGCCAAAGCTGCTCAAGCCACGGACCAAAATAAGCCCGATCACGGCAAGAGGAATGGCCCACATGTAGTAAGGTTTGTCTCCCGTGAAGCCTTCGTCAATCAAGGGCTTGGTAATGATGGCCAGCGTGGGCTGAGTGGCTGCTGACACTGCCACCAGCACAAGTGCCAGCACAATGGCCTTCCAATATTGACCAACACGGCTATAGATACGCCGCCACAAATCGGACTTTACTGGCCTGGACTGGTCTTCGACCGGTGGGCTTTCTGACTTCAAGAATAGACTCGCTTTTATACTAAGATACTTGGGTAACTGGTGGCTCATTTTACCCGCACGTTATTACCCTGCACTCTACTTCATATCCAACCCGGGTCGTCCCGCTATCATCCACCCTATGAATCCCATATCCGCCATCTACCTGCGCATGCCTAACTGGATAGGCGATGTCTGTATGAGTCTGCCCAGTCTGGATGCCGTCCTGGCGACGGGACTGCCTGTAGTGGTATGTGCCCGCAGCTGGGCGCGCAACCTGCTGGCGGGTTACGAGCTAGCCGGTTTCGTGGACATGACAGGGCGCTGGCGAGAGGACCGCGCCGCCGTGCATGCTTTTAAGAAGAAGGCGGGCCACGCCCACCCACGCGGCCTGCTGCTGCCGGACTCGCTTTCCAGTGCGATGGTGTTCAGCTTCGCCGGCATCCCCAGCTCAGGTTACAAAGACGACGGCCGCAGCTTGATCTTGCGCTGGCCCTTTCCCAAACCTGCTGAGAAACTCCACGCGGTGGAGTCCTGGTATCACCTTGTCAGGCTGTCCATGGAGCGATGGGGCTGCGCAGCCCTTGCGCCGCAACCCGCCGGTCAGCTTGGCCTGCGCCTGACCGATGAGCATCGCGCCCAGGCACTGGATGTCATTCAAGAAGCAGGCTTGGCTGAAGGCGACTTCGTATTGGTCGCACCCACAGCTACAGGTCTGCATAAAGGCCGGGTCAAAGTCTGGCCGCACTTCGACCTCCTGGTGCGCCGCTTGCAAACCCAGGGGCATACCGTTGCCATGTGCCCGCCCCCTTCTGAAGTGGAAGCCGCAAAAGAAAATGCGCCTACGGCCACGTGTCTGCCCCCCATGAATCTAGGCGCCTTTGCTACACTCACCCAACTGGCGGGCCTAGTGATTTGCAACGATTCGGGTGTATCACATTTGGCCGCTGCCGCGGGCGCCCGGCAAATTACCTTGTTCGGCGTGACACACCGCGAACGCACCGGCCCCTGGTCCAGCCACGCGATCTGCTTGGGCGACTTCGACGCCTGGCCTTCTCTGGAAGAGGTTGAAGAGCAGATCATCAACCTGTTGCAACCCCAACACTGAGTGCCGCCAAGCTGATGTCGCTGTCCAACCTTCTGACCGCTCTCATTATTCCGCTGAACCTGGGTATTGCGTTATGGGTGTTGGGCATGCTGCTGCTCATACTGCGCCGCCGCCGCTTGGCCGCGCTTCTGGCAGCTTGCGGGCTAGGGTGGGTGTTGTTCTGGTCCATGCCCGCCACCACCCTGTGGGCAGGTGGCCATCTGGAACAACTTCACCCTTATCGACCGCCCGACGCACTCCCCACGGCGCAGGCTATTGTGGTGCTGGGCGGCAATACTGCCAATAACCGGACCAACTGGTTTGATGCCTACGATAAGGCCAACACTATTTCGCGCGTTGATACCGCTGCCCGACTGTATCAGGCGCAACGCGCCCCGGTGGTCATTGTTTCGGGCGCCGCACTGGACGGCGGCGTGAGTGAATCTCAGATCATGGCCAACGCTCTGCATCAGCAAGGCGTACCTGAAGTCGCCGTCATCCAGGAAACCCGCAGCCTCACCACTTACCAGAATGCGCTCTACACCGCTCGCATTTTGAAAGAACAAGGCCTGAACGATGTACTGCTGGTGACCTCAGCGCTCCATATGCCCCGCTCCATGGGCGTCTTTCGCAAGCAGCAGGTCAATGTCACCGCAGCCGGCTCTCCGCCCCAGATCGTCGTGCCCGAAGACCCGGCATTTTCGTTCTGGCTGCCAGACTCCCGGGTATTAGCCGCCAGCCGTTCGATTGTGAAGGAATACGTCGGCATGCTGGTGTACTGGCTGCGAGGGTGGGTGTAATGCAATGCCGCTCTGGCTGTGGTGCATGTTGCATTGCTCCGTCGATTTCCAGCCCGATACCCGGCATGCCTGAGGGCAAACCGGCCGGCATGCGCTGCATCCAGTTGGATGAGCAAAACCGCTGCAAAATCTTCGGCCTACCTAGCCGACCCGCAGTGTGTTCGTCGTTAATGCCGGAGGCCGCCATGTGTGGCGACAGCCAGCAACAGGCAATGGCATGGCTGACTACGCTGGAGCACAGCACCTGCCCGCCCGCAACGTCTATTTAGGTTGCTGCTTGTTCAGAAAGAACAATTTGGTATAGCGGAAAAAGTTTCCCGCCGCAGCCATGGCGGCCAGAATGAAGCCTTCCCTGCCATCCAGAAAGCCCTTGCGCAGCAGATAAATTCGAATAAACGTCCAGCTTGCATGCCCCCATGCACCGAGCACGCTTGTACGCTTGCCCCGTGCATGCATCATTCCCGCAGCCTCTGTCGAATAATGATTAATTTTGGCGATGAGTTGCTCAAGATTGGCATAGGGATAATGCAGAAAATGACTTTTAAGTGTGGCGACCGGGTGTTCCGTTACCACGCTTTCATGAACCGCAACTTCTTTGAAGCGGGCCGTGCCGCGCTTGAAAAGCCGCAAAACGTAGTCGGGCCACCAGCCGCTATGGCGTATCCAGCGCCCGCCAAAGTTCGACAGACGAGGCATGCGGTAAGCAAAGGCCGGCTTGCCTTGGGCGGAGCCCATAGCGGCTGCCCATAGAACAGACTCGATTTCCGCCTTCAGTTCGGGCGTCACACGCTCATCGGCATCAATCGACAAAACCCACTCACCCGTCGCCAGATCAAGCGCCCGATTCTTCTGTGGCCCGAAGCCGGGCCAGTCGTCGGTCAATACCACCTTGGCGCCCTTGCTCTGAGCAATATCGCGGGTGCCATCGGTGCTGCCGGAATCCACCACGATGATCTCATCGGCAAACGCCACGGAATCCAGGCATTCAGCAATATGCGCTTTTTCATTCAGCGTAATGATGATGACCGACAGCGTTGCACGCTTCCCCCGCTCGACGCCGTCTGCCTCTTCGGGCGCGACGGCGATGTTATGTGCTTTCACGCTGCTCTCCTGCGGTTACGCTTCCAGAGTTTGAAGCGATTGAAAACCGGGCCAATAAGCGGGTGTGCCGCCACGACGATGCGCCGGCCTACAGAATTGCCAGTGGTATTGCGCACGGCAATGCGGTAGATATGGGAAGGGTCTGAACCGGGCTTGTTCTGCCCAAAGGGGCGAGTGGTATACAAGTAACGAAAGCCTGCGTCTTGAGCCAGGCGGATGTAGTCTTCGTCGAAATACCCTTGCGGCCAGCAGAAGTGCTGAGAAACGCTGCCCAAGCGCTCTTGCAATACACGACGCGAATCGGCCAGTTCCTGCGCCATACGCTCGTTCTTGGCGGCTTTTTCAGGGCTGAGATCCCAGCGGGTATGCGTATGGGTATGGCTGTGAAACTCGAACACCCCATCTGCACGCATTGCTTCGATTTCGCTCCAGCGCAACATGACTTCGTCCGCCCTGCCCTGTTCGATGCGATCTTCACAATCGTGATGGGAAGGCGTTTCGGGCAGGGCATTTTGACCCAGGTGCGGGCGCACCGGGCCATCGCCTATCCAGGAAGTCACGAGAAAAATGATGCCCGTGAAGCCATAGCGCTTCATCAGTGGATAGGCATACACCCAGTTGTCGAGATAGCCGTCGTCAAAAGTAATAAGAATAGAGCGCGGCGGCACAGGGCGCCCTTCCAAGTGCCCGGCAAACTCATCACTCGTCAGAGAACGGTAGCCCCGTTTACTTAGCCATTTGAGATTGTCCTCGAAATTGGCAACCGAAGAGGTAATCATGCCTTCCACAGGCGAAACGTGGTGGTACATCAAAACAGGCACGGTTTGTGTCATTTTTTCAGCTCCCCCAGCCAGCGTAAATAGGCAGACTCAACACGTTCAACCATAGCCTCCAGGCTGAAATGCCCCGAGTTACGGCAAAATTCCACACCCGCCTGCCCCATACTACTGCGCAACTCAGGATCTTCAACCAGGCGACGAATGGCTTGTGTAAGCGCAGGCACATCATCCAGCGGTACCAACAGCCCGTTGACGCCGTCCTTCATCATTTCGGGTACACCATCGATATTTGTACCAATGACCGGCACCCCCATGGCTCCCGCTTCCACGAATACCGTTCCCGACGCTTCCTGGCGGGTTGCCATGGCAAAAATATCGAAGCCTTCCATCAGGTTGGGCACATCGTCGCGCCGACCCAGGAGGTGAACTCTGCGCGACATGCCTAGTTCCTGAGCCAAGGCCTGCAACTCTTCAAACACAGGCGAACCATCGCCCACGACTACCAAATGCAGATTCGGCCGCTCGGCAATCAGGGGCGCCATGGCTTGGAAAAGTTCGCGGTGGCCCTTCTTATGGCGTAACGCCGAAACACAACCCACCACAATATCGTTGGCAGCCAGCTTGAGTTCGGCACGTAGCGTAGATTGCCCGGTGGGCGCTGGAAACTCGACAGCAGGATATACCGTGGCCACATGCCCTTCCGGCACACCGCGATCTATCAGTTGCTGACGCACGAAGTTGCTGGCTGTTGTAATGCGGTGCGGCACCTTGTTGTAAGACAGCAAAGAGCCAGGCGGCTTGGCCAGGTGCCGGGTGCGCACGATTAGTGGCGTGCCCGCCAACCGCGCTGCCATGCCCGCCAGCAAGGTGTCGCGCCGACTGTGTGTATTCAATACGTCGAAATTGCCGTCGCGCAGTATCTTGCGAATTTTCCCAAGCCCACGCAGATAATTCTTGATGCCTCGCATGGGCAAGGTATGCACAGTGAAGCCTGCATCCCGCAGGCGCTCAACCAACATGGCATGCGGCTGGCAAACGACTTCCATGTGGTGGCCGCGCTCACGCATCGCCCCCACCATACGGAAAATATACTGCTCCTGCCCGGCCCAACCAACGGCTGATTCGGAATGCAAAATGCGCAAGGGCTTGAAACTGCGATCGGTACTCATGCGTAGGTAATCTCCAGCGCTTCGGGCTTCACCCATTCTGATAATTGTTCGAGCATGGTGTCGGACATGCGCACCCGCCAGTCCTCACCCAAACGGACCAGGCAACGAAAGCCTTCGCGTTCCAACTGAAGTTCGACCGGCACACCGGGCAGGCCATTTTCGGGGTCGGCGCGGTAGGGGTTCAACAGTTGACGCAGGCGCACTGTGTCTGCGTTGCCATTCAAGCTGATTCGCAAGCTATGAGCGCGTGATTCCCGTGCCAGTTGAAGATCGTAGATGACATCTGCAGTGACTCGCAGGCCACCGGAAAAGTCGTCGTGTGTCACCTTGCCATGGATGATGATGAGCTGGTCTTCTTTGAGTCGCAGACGGTGCTGTTCGTAGAGCTCATTGAAAATGGCGACCTCAACCTGCCCCGAACCATCGTCCAGCAAGGCATAAAGCATTTTTCCACGGCGCGTCATACGAGGCCGCAAGGCAGTGAGCACCCCGGCAAACCATTGCAGACTGCGTGAGGGCTGCAGACGGGCCAGCGGGGTAGGCGCAAAGCGCCGGACCTCATCACGCCAGGCATCAAACAAGTGACCGCTGAAATAAAACCCTAGTGCGAGTTTTTCTTCGCGTAACTGTGTTTGTAGATCCCAAGGCTGCACCTTCGCTAGCTCGAGTTCAACAATTTCGCCCGCATTGTCATCAAAGAGAGAGATCTGGTTAGCGCTGCGTTCCGCCTGCTCTGCCGCTTCAATGGCGTTGCCCACGGTCGCCAGCAAGGCCGCCCGGTTTTCGGAAATGGTGTCGAACGCCCCTGCGCGAATCAGCGCTTCAATGGTGCGGCGATTAACGATGGAGCGATCCACCTTTTTGCAAAAATCGAACAGGCTGGTGTAGGGGCCTTCTGCCTCACGGGCACGGATGATTTCTTCCACCGCCGCCTGGCCGGTTCCCTTGACGGCGCCCAGCCCATAACGCATAGAACGTGGGGGCCGCCCTTTGGCAGTGTATTCATCTTCCACCGGCTCAAAGCGGTAGGCCGAAGCGTTGACATCGGGCGGCAGGACGTCCACGCCGTTGGCCACCGCATCCTTCCAGAAAATCTGCACCTTGTCGGTGTCGTCCATATCGGAAGACAGGGTGGCGGCCAGGAATTCCGCCGGGTGGTAGTACTTGAGCCATGCAGTTTGATAAGCGATGAGGGCGTAAGCAGCCGAGTGACTCTTGTTAAAGCCATAACCGGCGAACTTTTCCATGAGGTCGAACAGCTTGACCGCCAGTTCGGCGTCATAGCCTTTCTCTACCGCGCCCTTCTCGAACAATTCGCGATGCTTGGCCATTTCCTCGGGCTTTTTCTTACCCATGGCGCGACGCAGCAAGTCGGCGCCGCCCAAGCTATAGCCGCCAATGATCTGGGAAATCAGCATCACCTGTTCCTGATACACAATCACCCCATAGGTGCTGGTCAGGACGGCTTCGAGATCCGGGTGAAAGTAATCGACTTCGGCCCGGCCATGCTTACGGTTGACAAAGTCCACCACCATGCCGGATTCCAGAGGGCCGGGACGGTACAGTGCCAGCACTGCAATCACGTCTTCAAAGTTGCTGGGTTTCAGGCTTTTGAGAAGTTCCTTCATCCCCCGCGATTCCAACTGGAAGACGGCAGTGGTATTGCCTTCGGTCAGGAGCTGATACGCCTTCGGGTCGTCCAGCGATAAATCCATGAGGTCGAAATCCTGCATGGACGGGTTGAAGCGGCGCACATAGCGCACGGCCCAATCCAGAATCGTAAGGTTACGCAGGCCCAAGAAGTCGAACTTCACCAGGCCGACGGCTTCCACGTCGTCCTTATCGTACTGGGACACCACACTGCTGTCGTGGCCTGGCTGGCAGTACAGCGGGCAGAAGTCGGTAAGCTTGCCCGGAGCGATCAGCACGCCACCGGCGTGCATACCAATGTTCCGCGTCAGACCTTCGAGCGGCTTGGCAAGGTCGACCAGCGCCTTCACTTCTTCATCTTGCTCGTAGCGCTCCAGAAACGCCGGCTCTTCTTTGAGTGCGCGATCCAGGCTCCATGGGTCCATAGGGCTGAAGGGAATCAGCTTGGAAAGACCATCACACAGCGAATAGGGCATTTCCAACACACGGCCCACATCGCGCACCACGGCCTTCGCACCCAGCGTACCGAAGGTGGCGATCTGGCTAACCGCATCTTTACCGTATTTCTGTTTAACGTAGTCGATGACCCGTTCGCGATTATCCTGACAGAAGTCGATATCGAAGTCAGGCATGGAGACCCGTTCCGGGTTCAGGAACCGTTCGAACAGCAAGTCGTAGCGGATGGGGTCGAGATCGGTAATGCCCAAGGCGTAGGCCACCAGCGAACCCGCGCCCGAGCCCCGGCCCGGCCCCACCGGCACTCCGTTGTTCTTGCCCCAGTTGATGAAGTCGGCAACGATGAGGAAATAACCGGGAAAGCCCATCTTGATAATGATGGTGCATTCCCATTCCAAACGCTCGCGGTAGGTTGGGTACTGCGCCTGACGCTCAGCTTCGTCCGGGTAAAGCTGCTGCATGCGGCGCTCCAGCCCTTCCTCGGCCAGCTGCACCATGTAATCATCCAGCGTCACGCCATCGGGTGTGGGGAAATCAGGCAGGTAGGCCTTGCCCAATTGCATGGTCAGGTTGCAGCGCCGGGCGATTTCCACCGTATTGGTGATGGCAGAAGGCACATCGGCAAAGCGGCGGGCCATTTCCTCCGAACTCAACATGTATTGCTGATCGGTGTAACGGCGCGCGCGCTTGGCATTGCCCAGTTGTTCGCCCTCGGCGATACAGACGCGGGCTTCGTGAGCGCGGAAATCCTCGTGTTCCAGAAACTGGATGGGGTGGGTAGCTACTACCGGGAGATCAAGTTTGACTGCCAGCCGTATTGCAGCTTGCACATAGCCTTCATCGCCATCGGCGCCGGTGCGTTGCAACTCAATGAAATAGGCATCCGGGTAGAGTTCGGCCCATTGTCTGGCAAACGCCTCGGCTTCCGCTTCGCGCCCCGCCTCAAGCGCCTGACCGACATCGCCGGCCCTGCCACCCGACAGCAGAATCAGGCCTTTTGCCTGTTCCAGCCATTCCCGTTTAAGTTCCGCCCTGCCTTTATATTGATTGGTCAACCAAGCACGGCTAAGCAAGTCGCATAGAGACAGGTAGCCATCATGGTTGCGAGCTAGTAGCAACAGCCGTTGCGGTTTCTCGCGGTCCTGCTCGTTTTCCAGCCAGACATCGGCGCCGGCGATGGGCTTGACGCCCTTGCCCTGCGCCGCCCGGTAAAACTTGACGAAGCCAAACAGATTGGAGAGGTCTGTCAGGGCCAGCGCAGGCTGCCCGAATTCCACGGCCTTTTTCACCAAGGCGGGAATCTGCGCAATGCCGTCCACGACCGAAAACTCGGAGTGAACGCGCAAGTGGACAAAAGCAGGAGAATTGGATTCGTGATTCATGGCGGTGATTGTACTTGTGAGGCGGCCGGAACACGCGCTGATATATCTAAGGGATAAGCGATCGCGTACATGGCATACACGGCAGGCTGCTCGCGCCTAAGCGCAGCAGACCCATACGCGTACTGGCCAAGCAGGTAGGACGCTAACGCTGCATAGCGGCCCACGCTTTCTGCAAGCGTTTTACCGACACCGGCGCGGGGGTGCGCAGCTCTTGCGCAAACAGTGCAACCCGCAATTCCTGCAACATCCAGCGGAATTCTTCCAGTTGGGCGTCACTCGCGCCTTTCAGCGCCTGCCGGGCACGCTGATACTGTGCGAGCAAGGGCGCCATGTCGGACATGTTACGCGCATCGCGGGCCGGGTCAGCGCGCAGCTTGTCTATACGCACATGGGCCGCCTTGAGATAACGCGGAAAATGCGCCAGGCGCTCGTAAGGTGTGTCGCGCAGGAAGGCCGGCGTCATCAAGGCCGCTTGCTGAGCCTGTATGTCTTCATAGGCGGCCTTATGAGGTTTGGCCTGAGGCAACTTCTTAGTTAAAGTGCTCCACTCAGTGAGAATGGTGGCGGTCAGACGTGCAATTTCCTGCACTATCAGGCCAAGACGGTTGCGCCCTTCTGCCTTGCGGGCCTCGAAGGAAGCCTGGTCAGTGGGCCAAGGCTCGGCCATGAAAGCCTGAGCGATGCCGCAATCAATGATTTGATCGCGCAGCGCTTCTTGGGTGCCCAAGCTCATGTACAACATGCTCATACGCGTCAGGTCTGGAATGTTTTTTTCCAAAAACTTGACCTGATCACGCAAGCCCAAGCGGAACAAACGGCACAAACCGCGACGATGGTGGCGCC
Organism: Achromobacter sp. F4_2707; assembly: GCF_047501535.1. Classification (NCBI taxonomy): domain Bacteria; kingdom Pseudomonadati; phylum Pseudomonadota; class Betaproteobacteria; order Burkholderiales; family Alcaligenaceae; genus Achromobacter; species Achromobacter sp. F4_2707. The sequence goes on along the minus strand of NZ_JAZDRJ010000007.1, from coordinate 184,158 downwards.
TGGACTCAGCCGGGTCATCGAAAACATCCAGTTCACAATGGCTGCCTTCATCCACCAGCGCTGGGTAACCAATAAACGACTGCCCTTTTCGTTGAATTTCCATGATTTCCGGCAACTCACCGAAAGTCCAGTCAGTCAGGTTTTCGTGGGCCAGGGCTCGGGCCACCTCCTGATCGCGCCCTGCCACCATCTGGAACGATACCTGGGCATCGCGTCCATGTTCTGCTTTGAGCTGATCCAGGTTACGCCCGCCCGACAACATGCGCCCGTGTTCATCGACCACTTTGAAATTCATGAACAAGTGCGCAGGCAGGGTTTCGAGCTTGAAATCGCCGCGCTGCGGCCTGACTTTCACCTGTTGCCACATATCCTGAGCGATGGCGTCCAACAAACTCATGCCGGGGTCACTGGCCTGATCGAACCAACGCTCGACAAAACCGGCCGCGTATTCCGGCAGGGGTACGCAATGGCGGCGCAGTTTCTGCGGCAGCGATCTCAGCAGTAAATGGGTCTTTTCCTTGAGCATGCCCGGCACCAGCCATTCGCAGCGCATGGGGTCGATGCGGTTCAAAGCGAATAAAGGCACGGACAGCGTCACGCCGTCGCGCAAAGAGCCCGGTTCAAAGTGATAATCCAGCGCCATTTCCACACCCTGCCAGACCACCTTCTTGGGGAAGACATCGGTGGTGATGCCAGCTGCATCGTGGCGCATGAGTTCGTCGCGGCTCAGCTCCAGCGCCTTGGCCTCACCGGGCTTCAAGCGTGAATACCAGCGTTCGAGAGTGGCCGTCTGGAAAACATCCTCGGGAATGCGTGCATCGTAAAACGCGTAGATGAGTTGGTCATCGACCAGAATGTCCGGGCGACGCGTCTGGTGTTCGAGTTTTTCGATAGATGCCATGAGCCGACTGTTATGCCGCAGAAAAGGCAGTTTGCTGTCGATTTCCCCTGTTACCAGGGCGTCGCGAATAAAGATTTCGCGAGCCTGCCGAGGGTCAATGCGCCCGAAATGCACACGCCGTCCCGCATAGACGGTCAGCCCATAAAGCGTGGCGCGCTCGTTAGCCACCACCTGCCCGGCTTTTTTCTCCCAACGGGGGTCAGACCAATGTTTGCGTAAGAGATGAGCCCCAGCTCTCTCCACCCATCGCGGATCTATTTTAGCTATACATCTTGCATACAACCGAGTGGTTTCCACCAGCTCTCCCGCCACAATCCAACGGCCTGCTTTCTTGCCCAACGCTGAACCCGGGTGAATGTGGAAACGGATATCCCTAGCCCCCTGCCAAACGCCGCCTTCTTCGGCCTTGGTACCGACATTACCCAACAATCCCGTTAGCAGCGCCATATGAACTTGTTCATACGTGGCTTGCGCTTCGTTAAGCCGCCAGCCTTGCTCACCCACTAACGCGGCAAGCTGGCTGTGCACATCGCGCCATTCGCGCAATCGCAGCGGTGATAGAAAGTTCTGGCGTAGCTGAGCCACCAGTTTGCGTTGCGAAGCCTTGTGCTGGACCTGTTCGGCATACCAACGCCACAACTTCAGATAAGACAGGAATTCTGAACGTTCGTCGTTGAACTTGGCATGCGCGGCATCCGCCGCTTCACGTTCTTGCATGGGGCGGTCACGCGGGTCCTGGACAGAAAGCGCCGCCGCTATGACCAGCATTTCCGTCAGGCATTGATGATCGCGCGCGGCGAGAATCATGCGCCCCACCCGAGGGTCCACCGGCAGGCGTGCTTGTTCTCGCCCTATGGCGGTTAGGACATTGTTTTCATCCAGCGCCCCCAGTTCCTGCAACTGCTGGTAGCCGTCGGCCACGGCACGGCCCGCCGGTGCATCAACAAAGGGAAAGGCTTCGATATCGTCTAGCTTGAGCGCCTTCATGCGCAGAATCACCGAAGCTAATGAGGAGCGCAGCACTTCCGGGTCGGTGAAAGCAGGCCGTGACTTGAAATCGGCCTCGTCGTAAAGACGCAGGCATACACCCGGGCCAATACGGCCGCAGCGCCCCGCCCTCTGGTTGGCCGATGCCTGACTGATAGGCTCGATACGCAACTGCTCTACTTTGTTGCGCCACGAATAGCGTTTTACCCGCGCCAGCCCGCTATCGACGACGTAGCGTATGCCGGGCACAGTCAGTGAGGTTTCTGCCACGTTGGTAGCGAGCACGATACGCCGACCACTACCCTGTGGGCGGAAGATCCGTTCTTGTTCAGCCTGCGACAGCCGCGCATACAGCGGCAATATCTCGGCGCCTGGCGGATGATGTTTGCGCAAGGCTTCGACCGATTCGCGAATCTCCCTCTCACCCGGCAGAAAAACCAACACGTCGCCCGGGCCATGGCGGGCGCACTCATCCACGCCTTCCACAATCGCATCGATGAGGTCACGTTCCTCATCGCGACTGCCCCGCCCGCCGGCCTCTTCATCTTTATCGTTCTGGATGGGCCGGTAGCGCACTTCAACGGGATACAGTCGCCCCGACACCTCAATGACCGGTGCCGGCTTACCCGCCATACTGAAGTGTTTGGCGAAACGATCGGCATCAATCGTGGCCGAGGTAATAATGAGCTTGAGGTCGCTACGCTTTTCCAACAGGTTTTTCAGAAAACCCAGCAGGAAGTCGATATTCAAACTGCGCTCATGCGCCTCGTCGACAATAATAGTGTCGTAGCGCCGCAACAGCGGGTCGCGCTGGGTTTCGGCTAGCAAAATGCCGTCTGTCATCAGTTTGACCGCCACATTGGGGCCGCTACGGTCACTGAAACGAATCTGATACCCAACCCAATCACCCAGTTCGGTATTCAGCTCCTCTGCAATGCGCTTGGCTACCGACGTCGCAGCAAGCCGCCTGGGCTGGGTGTGGGCGATCATCCGCTTGCGTCCCCGCCCAAGCTCCAGACAAATTTTCGGCAACTGCGTAGTCTTGCCGGAACCGGTTTCACCGCAGACAATGACTACACGGTGTTCATCAATCGCCTTGGCAAGCTGTTCGCGATGCGCGCTGACAGGCAGATCTTCAGGGTAATGAATGGGCGGCGGCTCGCGATCCAACCTGGGAGGCATCTCTGCCCGAGGGCGACGCGCCGGGCGATTCCGGCCTTCTGGAGCGGTTTTGAGTGGGTTATCTGACAATGGTGCAGTCTTTTGCATGAAACCAATTCGGTCTGAACAACCGCTTATTATAATTTTCCTCTTGTTCCGAGGCCCTTTTACATTGCAACACGTATGACCACAGCCGACAGCGAAACCTATTCCGCAGCCGTAGCCCCTGAATTCGCCCCCGCACAATTCGTGCGTTGGTTCAGGGAAGTTGCGCCTTATGTCCACGATTTTCGCGGCAAAACGTTTGTCGTGGCATTTGGTGGCGAACTCGTGCGCGACGGCGTACTCAACCCGCTCATTCAGGATCTCTCCCTGCTGTCGGCCCTAGGGGTGAAGCTCATCCTGGTGCATGGCTCACGCCCACAGGTCAATGAGCAGCTTCAATTGAAAGGCTACGACATCCGCTTTGGGCGCGGCACCGAACCCACAAGCCCTGCGGCGCTGGAATGCGCCAAGGAAGCCGCGGGGGAGATCCGGCTGGATATCGAAGCGGCTTTCAGCCAAGGCTTGCCTAACACGCCTATGTCACATGCGCATATTCGCATTATTTCCGGCAACTTCGTGACGGCGCGCCCCGTAGGAATTATCGACGGCCTGGATTACGAGCATACCGGCGCCGTTCGTAAAATCGACATCAACGCCATTAAAGCAGTGATCAACGAAGGGGCTATCGTACTCCTATCGCCGCTGGGCTTCTCCCCAACCGGCGAAGCCTTCAATTTAGCCATGGAAGATTTAGCCACTAGCGCAGCCATTGCACTACGGGCCGAAAAACTGATCTTCCTCACTCAAGACAGCCTCATCAGAGATGCCAACGGCAACGCCATCACCGAATTGGCCCGCGCCGAGGCCGACCGCCTGCTGGCGGACGCCGAACTGGATGAAGACACCCAAGCCTTTCTTACGCACGCCTCCCGCGCTGTGAAGCGTGGTGTGGCTCGCGCCCACTTGCTCCCTTACACGCTGGACGGCTCAGTACTGCTAGAGATCTTTACCCACGACGGCGTTGGCACCATGGTGGTCGAGGATACGCTTGACGATCTGCGCCCTGCCGAGGTCGACGATATCGGCGCCATTGTGCAACTCATTGAGCCGCTGGAAGCCGACGGCACCCTGGTACCCAGAGGACGCGCTGTTATTGAACGCGACGTTGAAAAATTCTCCGTACTGGAGCACGACGGCGTGATTTACGGTTGTGTGGCCGTGATCCCCTTCCCTGAAGAAGAAATGGCGGAAATGGCCTGCCTGATCGTGCATCCGGAATGGCAGAGCGAAGGCGAAGGCGAAATGCTGCTGCGCCACGCTGAAATGCGAGCTCGTTCCAAAGGCGCACGTCGCTTGTTCGTACTCACCACACGCACGTCCCATTGGTTTATGAAGCGCGGTTTTGTACGCGGCAGCATTTCCGACCTCCCCAAGGAACGACAGCTCACTTACAACCGTTCACGTAACAGTCTCATCTTTATCAAGCGGCTGTAAACCTTAACAAGCCCTATAGCGCCCTACCCGCCTGCACCGGCAATTGGGGCGCTACAATAAGCTTTAAAGCGCCATGGCTCGCCTGTCGCGCCATGGCTCGTCTCATTCTCACTTGATTAAAGGTGTACTGCATGACTCGCATGGTCAACTGCGTCAAGCTCAAACGCGAGGCCGAAGGGCTGGAATACCCCCCCTACCCTGGCGACCTGGGCGTCCGCATCTGGCGGGAAGTCTCCAAACAGGCTTGGGCTGACTGGATCGACATCCAGACCCGGCTGGTCAACGAAAACCGTCTGAATTTGGCTGATGCGCGTGCACGGAAGTATCTGGCTCAACAGATGGAAAGTTATCTGTTTGATGACCGCGACATCGAGGCCCAGGGCTACGTTCCGCCTTCAGCAGAGTAAGGTCAAATGAAAACCGGCGTATCGTGTTAATTGCACGATACGCCGGTTTTTTTATGCACATAGATCATTGCAGCGTTTCTGGCGCCCCCAACATCGGCTGAGGGTTAGACGGCTCAGTTACCTTTGGACTCCGCCTCAGGCTGTGCATGACCCGTAGCTTCCTCTGCATTGGCACTCGCACCTAACGGACTGGAATCGGAATCTTCCAGTTCGCCGCGGGCAGCGCGTTCGGTGTATTTCAGGCCTGTGTGACGCACGTCGTCGCCGCGCACCATGTAGATCACCCGTTCGGCCATGTTTTTAGCATGGTCGCCAATGCGTTCAAGCGCCCGTGCAATAAAGACGAGCTCGATGGATTTGGAGATGCTGCGCGGGTCTTCGATCATGTAAGTGACCATGTGGCGCAAAGCCGCCTTCCACTCTTTATTGACTTCCTTGTCGTTGCGCACCACCCTGGCGGCTGCGACGGGGTCATGACGCGCAAAGCTGTCCAGCATGTCGCGGATCATTAGGGTGACGTCACGGGCCATGTGGCGCAATTCCACCACCGGTTCGTAGAGAGAATTAGCTTCGTGCAAACGACGCGCCACTTTGGCGATTTTTTCTGCTTCGTCGCCACAGCGCTCCATGTCAGTCAGCATCTTGGACACCGACAACAGAGTGCGCAAGTCGACCGCAGTAGGCTGATGGCGGGCAATCAGCAAGCCGATGCGCTCGTCGATCTCGACCTCATGTTGGTTGACAATGCGCTCATGCTCACGCACCTGCTCAACCAAGTTGAGATCACCCGTTTGCAGCGCCTCAACGGCATCCTGAATCATGGTTTCAACCACACCGCCCATCTCTAGAAACTGGGAACGTACAGCTTCGAGGTCGGCGGAAAACTGCCTGTTGGTATGCTCGGTCATAACACTCTTTGATCGCGAATAGGATAAGAACCCACACTGGACAACCCAGCGAATAGATGTTGTAAGGGTAGCACCTAATTATGACGCTTATGTGTCTTGAATGACAGCGCCCGGGCGCTCAATTCGGCGCACCCCCTGCTGCGAGGATACCAAAGCCAGATCAGCACCAGAAATCGCAAACAGGCCGCAGCACACCACCCCGGGGATATCGTTGATGCGTGCTTCCAACTGGGCAGGCGCTGTGATGCGCAAGCCGGAGACGTCAAGAATCTCGCAACCATTGTCGGTAATAAAACCCTGGCGCAACCGCGGTTCGCCGCCCAATTGGCGCAACTGCCGGGCTACCGCCTCGCGCGCCATGGGAATCACTTCAACAGGCAAAGGGAAAGCGCCCAGTGTCTCGACCAGCTTGGATTCATCGACGATGCATACAAAACGCCGGGCCACGGAAGCAACGATTTTCTCGCGGGTCAGCGCACCGCCCCCGCCCTTCATCATGCTCATGCCCGGGTCGATTTCATCCGCACCATCCACATACAAAGGCATGTCCTGCACTTCGTTGAGGTCTACCACCGTGATGCCGTGATCACGCAGGCGCTGGGTACTCCGCTCAGAACTGGAGACTGCGGCGCGGAAACGGTCACGATGGGTGGCAATGGCATCAATGAAAAAATCGACAGTTGAACCCGTCCCCACCCCCAGCACGGAATCCGGGCTCAGGCAGGTCAACGCGTATTCTGCGGCGGCCTGTGCCACATTACGCTTGAGATCATCTTGTGTAAGCATGGTGCATCCTTTGATTTTTGAAACATTGCGCCGCCGTCCGGGTTCGGGCGGGCCTTCATCCGCCCAGGCGCTCCAGGTACTTTTTCTCGGTAAAGCCCACCGTAACGCTGCCATCGGGCCAGACCGCTAGGGGACGACGCACCAATGCAGGGAATTCGGCAATCAAGGCCTGCCATTGTTCATCGGAAGCGGCAGCCTTGCGATCCTCCGGCAAGTTTCGCCATGTCATGGAAGCCCGGTTGACGAGCTTCTCCCAGCCACCTAGTTCAGTGCTCCACTTCAGTAAATCTGCAGCAGGTAAGGGATGGTCGCGATAATCGACGAAGGCGGCATCCACACCGCGTTCCTGCAACCAGTTCCTGGCCTTAACGCAGGTCGAACACTTGGTGAGGCCGTAAAGCGTGGGGGTGGTCATGATGAGGCTCCTTTGCGATTCTGAACACGATGCGCGATCACCACAAAGACGGCGACCAGCAGCATGAAAATGGTGGCTAGCGCGTTGATTTCCGGCTTAAGCCCCAACCGAACACGGGAGAAGACCTCCAGCGGCAACGTGGTGTGGCCCGGCCCTGTAAGGAAGGAAGCAATCACAACATCATCCAATGACAAGGTGAAAGCCAGCAACCAAGCCGCAACCAGTGCCGGAGCGATAAGGGGCAGAACCACCTGGAAAAACACTTTAATGGGTGTGGCGCCTAGATCGAGCGCAGCCTCTTCCAGAGAACGATCGAGGTCACGGACTCGCGACTGAATAATGACCGACACATAGGCCATACTCAGAATCACATGCCCCACCCAGATGGTGAAAGCGCCATTGCTACTTTCCCAGCCCATGAGATCGCTCAGTTCGACAAACATCAGCAACAGGGAAATACCCAGCACCACTTCCGGTATGACCAAGGGTGCGCTGGCCAGCCCGACAAACAACGCGAAACCGCGAAAGCGCCCCATACGCGCCAGCACATAGCCTGCCCAGGTGCCCACCACAACCGCCGCCGTCGCAGTAAAAGCGGCAATCACCAGCGAAAGCCGGGCTGCTTCAAGCAAAGCCCGGTCGTTAAAGAGCTCGTGATACCAGCGCAGCGAAAAACCTGTCCAGGTAGTCATCATGGCCGAGTCATTGAATGACAAGACCATGAGTACCAAAATAGGCCCGTATAGAAATGCGTACCCTAGCCCCAGCACCAGAGCTCGCAGGCGGGAATCTGGTTTAGCCATTGCGACGCCCTCCTTTGAACTCTAATTGGCGGGTCTGGCCATATTGGAAGAACACCAGCGGAACCAGCAGCAACAGCACCATTACGCAGGTTACGGCAGCGGCCATGGGCCAGTCGCTGTTATTGAAAAATTCCGTCCACATGACCCGGCCTATCATCAGCGTGTCGGCGCCTCCCAGCATTTCCGGGATGACGAATTCCCCCACTGATGGGATGAATACCAACATCGAACCGGCGATCACGCCCGGCATGGACATGGGCAACGTGACTGACACGAATGCCCGCCATGGTCGAGCGCCAAGATCGTAGGCAGCTTCCAGCAAGCGCACATCCAACTTCACCAGGTTGGCATAGAGCGGCAGAATGAAAAATGGCAGATAAGCGTAAATCAGCCCAATGTACACAGCCAGATCGGTGCGGTAGATTTCCAGCGGTTGGTCGATGAAACCCAAACCCATCAGCAAGTTATTCAGCAGCCCATCGTTGCGCAAGATGCCGATCCAGGCATACACACGCAAAAGCAGTGAAGTCCAGAAAGGCAGAATCACGCCGATCAGCAGCAGGTTGCGCGTAGAGGGCTCTGAGCGCGCAATGTAATACGCCATGGGATAGCCGATCAGCACGCAGCACAGCGTAGTGATGGCGGCCATTTTTACACTATGCAGATAGGTCGCGATATACAGGCTGTCGCTGAAAAGCAGCGCATAGCCGCGCAAGTTCAGCACGACATTCAGCGTGTAGTCGGTAAATTCAACCAGTGCCGTATAAGGCGGAACGCCAAACTGCAAATCAGCAAAACTGATTTTCAGCACCAGCAAAAAGGGCAGCAGCAGAAACAACACCAACCAGACAAATGGCGGCGCAATCGTAAAAATGCGCCGCCAGGCCACGGGTGTGCTCAGAAGGCGGGGCGTTTTCATGATGTCAGAACCGTCGCGCTGTCGTCAGACCAGTCGATATAGACCTCTTCACCCACCGACGGCGCGTCGTTTTGTATCATGGCCAGACGCGGCACCGACGCCTCGACCTGCTTGCCGGAATCCAGGCGAATGAGATAACGGGCATAGCTGCCCATCCACGCCATGTGGCTGACCATGCCATGGCTCCAGTTGTACTCCCCTTCCGGCTGCTGACGGTGCACGCGGATGCGCTCGGGCCGAATAGACACGTGCACTTCCATGCCCAGTGGCTCGCTGACGCCATGGTCCACGTATAGGGGGCGGCTGAGCTGTTCGCTTTCAATCTGAACGTGATCCGCCTCGTCAACCGTAATCACACCGCTGAAAAGGTTAGTGGAGCCGACAAAGTCCGCAACAAAACGGGAGTTCGGAAAGTCATAGACTTCCTGGGGTGCGCCGCACTGCACGATCTGTCCTTCAGACATCACGGCCATGCGATGCGCCATGGTCATGGCTTCTTCCTGATCGTGCGTGACCATAATGCAGGTCACACCCACTTTATCAAGGATCTTCACCAACTCGATCTGAGTGTTCTGGCGAATTTGCTTGTCCAACGCCGACATGGGCTCGTCGAGCAACAGCAGCTTGGGCCGCTTCACCAGACTACGCGCCAAGGCCACACGCTGCTGCTGACCGCCCGAAAGCTGGGCCGGCTTGCGCCGCGCGTAAGCGCCCATCTGTACGAGGTCCAGCGCCTCATAAACACGGCCATGAATTTCATTACGCGGCACGCCTTCCTGCTTAAGACCGAACGCCACATTGGCCTCGACCGTCATGTGAGGAAACAGCGCGTATGACTGAAACATCATATTGACCGGACGCTTGTAAGGCGGCAACACGGTGATGTCTTCGTTGTCGAGGAAAATGCGCCCGGAGGTGACTTCTTCAAAGCCTGCCAGCATGCGTAGCAAGGTGGATTTCCCACAACCTGAGCTACCTAAAAGGGCGAAAATTTCCTGCCTTTCCACAGCCAGGCTGACAGACTGCACCGCCACGACATCGCCATAGATCTTGACGACATCCTCTACGCGGACAAAAGCGTCCGCTGCTCCCGACCAGGGAGCTGCCGAATGATTCTGGCTCATGTGCTTAGCGGCCTGTTTTAAGTTCGTTCCACATGCGGCTTAAGTCGCGCTGCAAACGCAACGACTGCGGCTTGATCACAAACAAGGTGCGCGTAACCTCTTCATCGGGATAGATCATGGGGTTATCCGCCACTTCCTTGATCACATGCTCACGCGCAGCCTTGTTAGCATTGGGATAGAACATCGTGTTGGTGATCGCCGCGTGCACTTCAGGCGTTTCGATGTAGTTAATGAAAGCGTGAGCAGCATCCACATTGCGCGCATCCTTGGGGATGGCCATGGTGTCGAACCATACGGGCGCCCCACCGTCGGGAATGTAGTAATTGATTTCATAGTCGCGATTGGCCTCGCGAGCGCGAGCCCCCGCAATCATGACATCGCCTGAAAAGCCGTACACCATGCACAAATCGCCCGCGGCCAGCTCGTCGATATAACCCGAGGAGCTGAATTGACGGATATAAGGCCGGATACTTTTCAGAAGCTCGAGCGCTTCGCGGTAATCGGCGATATTTTCGCTATTTGGGTCTTTGCCCAGGTAATGCAAAACGGCCGGAAACACCTGCGCGGCTTCATCCAGCATGGAAATCCCGCAAGCGCGCAACTTTTCGGCATTTTCAGGCTTGAACAGCATATCCCAGCTGCCCAAATTGACATCTTCGCCCATGATTTCGCGGACTCGGGTCACGTTATAGCCCAAGCCATTCGTGCCATAGCCCCACGGAATCAGGTATTCGTTACCCGGATCGACGGTTGCCACCACTTCCATAATGGCAGGGTCGAGATGCTCCCAATTGGGAATCTTCGACTTATCCAATTTTTGAAATAAACCGCCCTCAATCTGACGGGCGGCATAGTGCGTGGACGGGACCACCACGTCAAAGCCCGATTTTCCAGTCAGTAACCTGGCCTGCAAGGCGTCGTTGCTGTCGTACACGCTGTAATTGACCTTAATGCCCGTTGCTTTTTCAAAGCCCGAAATTGTGTCGGGAGCCGTGTACTCGGCCCAGTTGTAGACATTGACCTCTTTATTCTGGGCCGCCACGGTTACAGACGCCGCAAACAACGCCAGACCCAGTGCGGAACGCAGACCCATGCTGAATTTCATTTGCCAGCCCTCGGACAAAAGTGAAAAGTTCAAAAAAAGTAGTAAAAGCGAAACGGATGATTACCGGCCCACGGCGCGCGTCAGCTTGGCATAGCTGTGGTTCAACCCATCCCACCAACTGATACCCTGCGCTCCAGCCACTTTGGCCAACGAACGCCGCAACCGAAGAAGGTTTGCATTGCGCCGTTCCAGCGACAGCACCGGCCGAGTGGCTTTATCAAAATCGATAAGCCAGGCTCGACCATCTTGATCGAGCAGAATATTGTACGCATTCAAGTCGGCGTGCCATACGCCTTGCTCGTGCATCGCATAAATTGACCCTGCAACCTGTTCACAATCAGCAACATCAAGCGCCGAAGCAAGCGCTTTGACATCATGCAAACGCTCGACAAGGATGGCGGCTCGATACGTGACGCCGCTCTTCCAGTAGGCTGCCGCGTAGGGGCGAGGTACGGGCATCCCGGCCTCATACAGAGAACGCAGTACATCGAATTCATTCAGACTACGCACCCGGTGCGTTCCCGCCCAAAAATATCGGTTATCTGACACCCGGGCAGCCCATCCGCCGCGCCGGTAATGGCGCAACACCGCATCGTGCGCGCCGCACCTCACATACCAGGCGGCGGCACGCCCCCCTTCAGTGACGGCCTGAGCCTGCAGGGACACCGAGGCGGGGTCGAACAACCATGACTCGGGCTCGGTAACGATTTTGGCATCGTAGCGTATGACCGCAGAGCCCGATTCACGTTCCTTGACTGCAAGCAATTCTCTCATGCGACTTCTCTTAGGGTAGACAGGGGTGAAGCACTCAATACGCCGGATAGTGCGAAGCGCCCAGCCAGCAGCGCGGCCGCCACACCAGCGATTATTCCTACCGGCCAAGGCCACCATACGGCAACCAGCTCAACTTGGAGGGCCCTCTCGGCAATCACCCAAGATAAGGCTACTGCTGCGCCCGCCGCCAATGCACCTGCAAGCGCGCCGCATAGCAATAACTCCCTGAGCAAGGCCGCCCGCAACACGTTAGCCTGCGCACCCAAGGCACGCATGACGGCCACTTCGCGCATGCGTTCATCCCGTGTCGCATGCAGGGCCGCCGCCAATACCAGAACCCCGGCCGCCAGCGTGAAAACAAATAGCAACTGTACAGCGCTGACCGCACGGCCCAGCATCTGCCTGACTTGTGTCACGATGACGCCCACATCAAACACCGTAATATTAGGATATGCCTGAACGATGCGACTTTTTAGTGCATCGGCAGATGGCGGCACATGCAAAGACGTAATGTAAGTGGCCGACGCGTTCTCCAGCGCCACCGGGCTTAACAAGGCGAAGAAGTTAACCTCGAAGGAATCCCAGCGCACTTCGCGCAAGCCGCTCACCACGACATCAACACGGTTGCCCGCCACGTCAAAGCGCATCACGTCGCCGACATCGACGCCTAGCGACTCTGCCATGCCGACCTCCAGGGCCACTTCGGGCGCCTTTGGGTCGAGCCAGCGGCCAGCCACCATGGCATTGGTTTCCGGCATGTGCTCAGCCACTCCGAGGTTGAACTCACGATCAGCCAGCCGCTGAGCCCGCTCATCAGTGTAGTTGTCGGGATGCACCGGTTGGTCATTGATGGCAACAAGGCGGCCCCGTACCAGAGGATGGACCCAGGGTTGCGGGAGCCCTGCCTCCAGAATCAACCGTGCAACACCCCCCGTTTGATCGGGCTGTATGTTGATTAGAAAAACGTTAGGGGCATCGGGCGGCAGACTCTGCTGCCAACTACGCAGCAAGTCACCTCGCAAGACACCCAGCAGAAGCAGCAGCATCAACCCCAGGGCCAGGGCACATAACTGGGCGGTAGTGAGGCCGCGGCGCCGTGCCATGCCCGACAACGCAAAACGCCATGCCAGGCCGCCGCGAAAACGACCACGATAGCGGTTCAATACCCAGACCAGCCCCAAAGCCACCAGTGCGAAGACAATAAATGCCGCGGCAAAGCCCAGCACCACTATCAGACTGGTGGACAAATCACCGGATGTCCAGGCAATAAGCAGCAAAAAAGAGACGATTCCCACCGCATAGGCCAGCCACCTGCGACGCCCGCCTGCCCGAGCATCGCGACGCAGCACCCGCGCTGGAGGCACGTGTCGCAGGCTTGCCAGGGGGGGCAAAGCAAACCCAAGCAACAGCAGGCAACCGCTGGCCCACCCTTGCAGCGCGGGCTTCCAGGTCGGTGCCGGCAAGGGAACATCCAGCCAGCCCGCCAACATATCCACCAGGCCATAATGAGCCAGATAGCCCAGCGCAATACCGGCTGTCGCACCGGCCAACGCCACGAGCGTAAATTCCACCCACAGCATGCCAAGCACCACGCCACGGCTCGCGCCCAGGCAGCGCATGACTGCCACGGCGTCTGTGTTGCGACGCGTGTACTGACGCGCAGCCAAACCGACTGCAATGGCGGCCACCAGCACTGACAATAGTGCGACCAACACCAGGAAACGCTCTGCGCGCTCTATCACCCCAGTGACTTCAGGCCGACTATCTTCCAGCGTGCTCAGGCGCTGCCCTTTTTCCAGGCGCGGTTCCAGCCATTGCCGGTAATCCCCCACTTGTGAGGTCTCGCCCACCATGAGCAAATAATGTTGAACACGGCTGCCCGGCCCCACAAGCTTAGTGGCCGGCAGATCAGAAAAATGCATCATGAGCCGGGGCGCGAGATTCACAAATTGTGTGCCACGGTCCGGTTCGTGACGAATGATTCCTGCCACCTCCAGCCGCAAATCACCGATTTCCAGGGTGTCGCCAGTATGGGCGCCCAACATGCTCAGTAGTTGCTGATCCACCCACAGCATGCCTGGGCGCGGCCCCCGCTGGGGCACGCCTTCAAAATCATCAGCATTAGCGGCGACCTGCAAGGTTCCGCGCAGCGGGTAAGCATCGTCAACCGCCTTAAGCGAAACAAGCGTACCGGCATCGCCGTACATGGCCATGGAAGGAAACTGTACAGCGTGGCCAACGTCGAGGCCGTGTTGGCGAGCTGCCGCGATAAATTCTTCTGGAAAAGGCTGAGCAGAGCGAAGCACGAGATCGCCCCCCAACATTTGCGCTGCATCACGTTCCAGCACCTGACCCGCCCGATCGGCCAAAAAACCAACACTGCTGATAGCGGCCACGGCAATCATCAGCGCGAGTAGTAAAAGCCGCAGCTCGCCCGCGCGCCAATCACGCAGAAAAGCCTGGATACCCATGCGAAAAAAAGGGGGTGGGAACGTGGAGCTCATCGGGCGCTAAGCAACAACAGAACCATGATGACCAACAGCATACAGGCAAACGTCAGCTTTAATCGTGACTCCGGCAGCTTATAGGCCAGCCGTACGCCATGCGGCACAAGCAGCATGCTGCCTAAGGCCATGGGAATACCCATTAACCAATCGGCTTGCCCATGTGCGGCGTAAGTGCCCAATGCCACAATCGTCCCGGGAATAATCATGGCCAGCCCGATGGCTTGCGCCCGCGTCTGCGTCAAACCGTACAACGTAGTCAGCAAGGGTACGGCAACGACGGAGCCTCCCACCCCAAACACCCCTCCCGTCAGCCCCGCCAGACAGCCAATCGGCACATACCAGAGCGGGTGCAAGGCAGGGGCGGTTTTGACGGGTTCAGTCACATTGCGGCGTTTGCTGGCCGTAACACCGCGCTCATGGCACCAAACCTGTACCAAATAGAAAACCGCGATCCCTAAGACAAAAAATGCGTAGATGCGCCGCAGCAAAGTGGAGTCCACACCCAGCGCAAGTCGGGCGCCAAGCCAGGTGAAAACGATGGACGATAGCGCAGCCACCGTCACGGCTTTAAGGTTGATGCGATCGTGCTGGTTGTATTTGCGCACAGTGAGCATGATGGCTGGCAACACCATAATCAGCGATGTTCCCTGAGCCATCTGCTGATCCATGTTGAAGATGAGTCCCAGCAGGGGGATGGCCAGCAGCCCGCCCCCAATGCCCAGCACGCCGCCCATAAACCCGATTGCCGCACCCGCCAGCAGGCAGCCCATTACCAACACATACCAGTCCACTTGCGCAACCTTTTGTTCGTGAATATTTTTACGGCACGGCCTTCAACGCAAGCGCTCCATGGCTGCCTCGATGCGATCTACCGGGATGATTTCCAAGCCCTCAATGGGCTGACGCGGGGCATTCGCCTTGGGAATCAAGGCCATGCTGAAGCCCAGCTTGGCAGCTTCCTTCAGGCGCTCCTGACCGCGTGCGGCGGGACGAATCTCCCCCGCCAAGCCGACTTCGCCAAAAGCCACCATTCCCGGCGGCAGCGGCCGGTCGCGCAATGATGACATGATGGCCAACAGCACGGGGAGGTCGGCAGCCGGTTCGGTGATCTTCACCCCTCCCACTGCATTGACAAAGACATCTTGATCAAATGTGGCTACACCCGCATGACGGTGCAAGACCGCCAGCAACATCGCCAAGCGAGTGCCTTCCAAACCCACCGTCAGACGACGCGGGTTAGGCACATGCGCCGCATCCACCAAGGCCTGGATTTCTACCAACAAAGGACGCGTGCCTTCCTGGGTGGCCATAATGCATGAGCCGGCCACGTTCTGACCATGCTGGGAAAGGAACAGGGCCGAAGGGTTGTTGACGCCTCGCAGGCCGCGGTCTGTCATGGCAAACACGCCCAGCTCGTTCACGGCGCCAAAACGATTCTTGAAGGCACGGATCAGCCGGTACGATGAGTGCGTATCGCCTTCAAAGTACAGAACAGTATCAACAATATGTTCCAGTACCCGTGGCCCGGCCAGAGTGCCGTCTTTTGTGACGTGGCCGATGAAAACGAGAGTCACACCGCTTTGCTTGGCAAGACGGGTGAGTTGAGCCGCACATTCGCGCACTTGCGACACCGACCCGGGCGCTGCACTCAGTTCGCTGGAATACAAGGTCTGGATGGAATCAATCACGGCCACGGAGGGTTTCTGCGTGGTGATGGCATCCATAATGGCTTCAAGACGAATTTCCGCCAGCAGCTTGGTCCCTTCAGTGGGCAGGTCGAGACGACGCGCTCTAAGCGCAACCTGTTCGGCGGACTCTTCTCCCGTGACATAAAGCACGGGTACCACTCTGGCCAGTGAAACTAAGGCCTGTAGCAAAAGCGTGGACTTTCCAATGCCCGGATCGCCGCCGATAAGCACCACAGAGCCCGGCACCAAGCCACCGCCCAACACCCTGTCGAACTCGCCAATGCCGCTAGGCTGACGCGGTAGCTCGCGTGCTTCAATCGCCGACAGCTCTTGAACGGGCGTGCTGCCCGCTAGCGGCGCATAACGGTGAGCGGGGGTGGCGGCAGCCAGGCTTTCGGTCAAGGTATTCCAAGAGCCGCAATGCGGGCACTTTCCAAGCCATTTGGCGGATGTTCCGCCGCATTCTGAACAGACAAAGGTACTACGTGCTTTGGCCATGCTTGCCTCAGTAACGGCCGGGCACGCTGCTGCCGCCGTCCACACCCAGCACTTGGCCTGTGATAAACCCAGCCTGTTCGCCCAGCAAGAAGATTACTGCTGAGGCGATTTCGTCGGGTCGGGCAAAACGCCCCATTGGCACTTTAGCCAGCACATTCTGCTCCTGCTCGCTGCCTGCGGGATGTGCGGCGCGAAAGGGTTCGGTTTCAACCGGGCCGGGCGATACTGCGTTCACGGTGATATCGTACGGCGCCAGCTCCAACGCCCAAGTGCGAGTACAGGCGATCAGGCCTTGCTTGGCGGCTGCATAGCTTGTGTGGCCGTACGCACCCTGGCTCAGGTGGCCACAGACGTTCACCACCCTGCCGGCACGACGCGCCTTCATGGCTGCCACAAAAGCCTGGGTCACCTGTACGGCCACTCGAACGTTGATGTCGAAAGACTCATATAACTGGGCCAACTCAATTTCGCCCAGCGGCGCATGGTCGAGTGCGCCGACATTATTGACGATGCCATCCACCGGGTATTTTTCCCGGATGACACGCAACACCTCTTCGGTTTCACCTGCATTAGTCAGGTCGCAGGCGTACAGATACCCCGGAAAGTCAATGTCCTGCGTGTGGCGCGCCAGCCCCACCACGTGGCAACCTAGGTCGGCCAGCCGCCGACTGATGGACCAGCCAATACCTTTCGTGGCGCCCGTTACCAACACACACTTGTTCTTCATTCATGCTCTCCTGAGTTCGGTTCAACGCGCAAGACCGGCTCAATGCGGCGCGGAACGCGTGGCGCCAGCGCACACAGCAGCTCGTAGCCTACTGTGCCTGCTGCCTCGGCCACCTCGTCAACAGACGGCCCCCCTTCGCCCCACAACACCACACGCGAGCCCACGCCCGCCGAAGCGATGTGGGTGAGATCAACAGCCAACATATCCATGGACACGCGCCCCAACAAACGGCTGGGCTGCCCGGCAACCGTGACAGGCGTACCGGTACCCGCATGGCGCGGATACCCATCGGCGTAGCCGCACGCCACGATACCCACCCGTGTAGGCTGACTCGCCGTAAACAGATGACCATAACCGACGCTGCTTCCAGGCTGGCAATCTTGCACGCCGATGATCCGAGCTTCCAGTGTCATGGCTGGACGCAGACCAAGCTCACTCGCGCTGCGATGTGCATAAGGCGAAGAGCCATACAGACAAATGCCCGGCCTCACCCACTGAGCGCGTGCTTCGGGAAGCTGAGTCCAGAGCGCTGGAGTCAGAGTCGCGGCAGAATTACAAACGCTGACCGGCCCCTGCATGTCTGACGTCAAGGCCAGAAAAGCGCTTAGCTGTTCCTGGGTAACGATAGGATCGTCGTCGGCACGAGAAAAATGCATCATCGTGCCCAGTTCGCCCACCACCCCTTTTTTTTGTAACGCCAGCAAGCGTTGCCACGCTTGGACAGCCGCCTGCGGTGCAAACCCGAGGCGATGCATGCCGCCATTGACCTTTAGGTTGACGCGAATCGGCTGGGAAGGCGATGACTGCTCAAGCATGCGCAGTTGCGCTTCGTCATGAACACTGACCGTGAGCCGATGAGTATCTACAAAAGATATATCCTCAAACTCAAAAAAACCTTCCAGCAGCATGAGCGGGCCCTGCCAGCCCGCTTCCCTGCAGGCCAGCGCTTCGTCAAGATCCAGCATAGCCAGACCGTCGGCAGCGGTGAAGCCCGCAAGGCCTTGTGCCAGGCCATGACCGTAGGCGCCCGCCTTGATCACGGCCCACACTTTGGGAGCAGTGCGACCTGCCTGACGGGCATCGGCATTCAGACCGGCTACCACCTGATTGAGATTGTGTTGCATGGCCGGTACGGAAATCGTGGCCATTATGGGGCGTGGCATGCGTCTCCTCGAACTTCGCTCAAAGTTACCATTGCGAAGTCTAAACCACTTGTGACGTCTGCGCTAAGGCGCGTCTACGCCGGTCGCACACAAAGCCTGATGTCGGACAGCTTATACTTGGCTCGCCATGGCCGTTGATCACTACGAAAACTTCCCCGTTGCTTCCCTGTTGCTGCCCCGCGCGCTGCGCGCCGCCGTGCGGGATATCTATTACTTTGCCCGCACCGCTGACGATATTGCAGACGAAGGCGATGCCACGCCTGAAGAGCGGCTGGCCGAACTGGCGGAGTTTCGCCGCGGGTTGGATGTGCTGGAAGGCTGCTCACCCAACGACCTGCCCCTGCCACGCCCGCGGATTTTTGTGCCGTTAGGCGCGACCATGGCCCGTCACGCCCTGCCCTCCTCGTTGTTGCGCGATCTGCTTTCAGCGTTTGAGCAAGATGTCGTCAAGCAACGCTATGAAAACGACAAAGAACTTTTCGATTACTGCCGTCGCTCCGCCGATCCGGTAGGCCGCCTGCTATTACGCTTGTACGAACGCCACGACCCAGAAAACCTGAAGCTTTCTGACGCCATCTGCACCGGCCTGCAACTGACCAATTTCTGGCAAGATGTAGCGCTGGACTGGCACAAAGGCAGGGTCTATCTGCCACGCGACAAACGCGAACGCCATGGCGTATCGGAAGACTGGTTGGGGCAATGTGCAGAGGCCGGCCGCTTGCTGAATGACGGCGACAATGCCATTAACGCCCAAGCTTGGCAAGCCTTGATGCAAGAACAGGTTTCACAGGCGCGCGCGCTTTTGCTTGAAGGCAAGCCACTGGCCCGCCGCCTGCCCCTGCGCGCCGGCTTGGAGCTGCGCCTCGTCGTACAAGGCGGGCTGCTTATCCTAGAGCGTTTGGAGCAATTACACTATGACGTATTCCAGCGACGTCCCGTTTTGCGCACCATTGATTGGCCGCGCATGGCGTTGAGAGCCCTTTTCAAATAAATGACTCCTGACCAATACTGCCAAGACAAAGCCGCACGCAGCGGTTCCAGCTTTTACTACGCCTTTCTGTTCCTGCCACCGGAACGGCGGCGCGCTATCACCGCACTCTATGCCTTCTGCCGCGAAGTCGATGACGTCGTAGATGAATGCACGGAGTCTTCCGTCGCCCGCATGAAACTGGCCTGGTGGCGCACCCAGGTTGACGCCCTGTTCCGTGGCCAGGCTGAACACCCCGTCATGAAGGCGCTGGCGCCCCATGTTGAGATGTTCAACATTCAGGACAGGCAGTTGTATGCCGTGATCGAGGGCATGGAAATGGACCTTGATCAACTCCGCTACCCGGATTGGAAGGCGCTGGATAAATACTGCTGGCATGCTGCCGGGGTGGTAGGGGAAATGTCGGCAGGCATCTTCGGGCAAGTTACGCCTGAAACGCTGGATTACGCCCGCAAGCTGGGCACGGCCTTCCAATTGACCAACATCATCCGCGATGTGGGCGATGACGCCCGGCGAGGCCGCATTTATCTTCCTCAGGAAGATTTGGATCGTTTCGGCGTCAAGCCCACCGAAATCATGAACGGCATGCATTCAGACCGCTTTGTTGAGCTCATGCGGTTTCAGACAACGCGCGCCCGCGACTATTACCGGGCGGCCATGCAGGCTCTGCCGGCCGAACAGCGCCGCCCGCAGCGGCCCGGTCTCATGATGGCCGCCATTTACGCGACTTTGCTGGATGAAATCGAGCGCGACGGCTGGCACGTTCTGGATCAGCGCATTTCTCTGACGCCAATTCGCAAACTGTGGTTGGCCTGGCGCACCTGGGTAGGCGGCGGTCAATGGGTGATGCGCCGACTTTCACGATGAAGATCGGCATTGTGGGCGGTGGCTGGGCCGGCTTAAGCGCCGCCGTAACTGCCGTCCGACAGGGTCATCAAGTACGTTTATTTGAGTCGGCGGCCGTGTTGGGCGGGCGGGCTCGCAGCGTACATGCACCGGCCTTGCAAGCCGATATCGACAACGGCCAGCATATTTTGCTGGGTGCTTATACAGCCACCCTGGAGTTGATGCGCAGCCTGGGTCTGGCCCCAGAACGGCAGTTCATCCGGCTGCCGTTATCCGTAGCAAGTGCCGACAACACATTGGAGTTTTGCGCGCCTGGCCGTTTGCCTGCCCCGTTACACATTATGGCCGGCCTGATGGCTGCCAAAGGACTGAGTTGGAGCGAAAAACGAGCCGCGCTACGCGCCATGCTCCACCTGCGCAGCCACAATTGGCAGACGCCCCGCAACGCCACCGTACAAGAATGGCTGGCCCTGACTCTGCAGCCCTCGCGATTGCAGCGCCTGCTGTGGGCGCCATTATGTATTGCCACATTGAACACGCCTGTGGAGCACGCCTGCGCCCAGCTGTTCGCTCATGTGTTGCGCGACAGCCTGGGGGCATCCAGGCGCAGTTTCAGTGACATGCTTATTCCCCGCACCACTTTATCCGAGCTATGGCCGGCGCGGGTGGAAGAGCTTGCCCAAACTGGCGGCCTGACCGATAGACCGGGTGCCAGCCTGGACATTCTGCGTTCCACCACAGTGCGCTGGCTGCGCTATGCCAACGCCGCCAAGGCTGTCGACAACCCGCCGCAATTGACGCTGGACGACAGGCCGGAGATCTATGATGCCATTGTGCTTTGCGGTAATACCCCGTCAGTGGCGCGGCTACTGAGTACTTTGCCGCCCATCAATGGGGGCAAGGAATTTTTAGACGACCTGCTGGCGTTTAAGCACGCACCCATTGCCACGCTGACGCTGGAACTGGAACACACCTTCAAATTACCTGCCCCCATGTTGCTGCTGCACGAAGACCGGCGGCGTGGTCATTACGGCCAGTGGTTGTTCCAGGGCCAGGACGCCTCCTCACGCATGCTGCATGTGGTAGTAAGCGACGCCGGCGATTTATTGCAGCAAGAGCGCCCGTTGGCGATCAAGAGCATGGTTGAGCAATTGCGAGAACAGTTGGCTGGCCCCGCTTTGCCGACGATTGTGCGCCATTCATTGATTGCGGAGAAGCGAGCAACATTTCTTGCCGTGCCCGGTTTAAAACGGCCGGGCCATCGCACTCCGTGGCCGGGAGTGTGGGTGGCGGGCGATTGGACGGATACAGGTTATCCGGGAGTACTGGAAGGCGCGGTGCGCAGTGGGCGGGATGCAGCATTAGCCGCAGGAGAACTCAACCGCCAGCCAGCCGTGCCGCAGTAAAAAAACCCAACCCGGTTGCCAACAGGCTCCCCAGCAAACTGGCCGCAGCATAAGAACCCGCAGACAAATACGCCCCGCGCATCAGCATAGCAACCGTTTCACCAGAAAAAGCCGAAAAGGTCGTCATCCCACCCAAAAACCCGGTTATCAGAAATAACCTCAGCCAAAGAGGCAGATCCGGCTGGCCCGACACCCCCCCCAACAACAAACCAATCAAATAGCCGCCGCCGACATTCACAACCAAAGTGCCCCAAGGCCAAGCCGCACCCGGGCTGTTCAGCCATAGCCCAAGCAGCCAGCGGCACAGCGCTCCCAAAGAAGCGCCAAAACACACCGCCAGCGCATTAGGCCAGGTCAGCACGGCTAAAAATCAGCAAGTCTCTGAACCCACCACAGGCGCGTGCCGGCGAATGTAATCCCGTACTTCTTGTTCATCGCACGCCATGTTCACCACCCGCTGCGGCAACGATGCCAGGCCGGTAAGATGTTCCGGCACGGGTGGTTCGGTACCGACCGCCTCCAATATCGTTTCGGCAAACTTCGCCGGCAGAGCGGTTTCCAGCACGAGCATGGGTACGCCCTCTTCGATGTAATCGGCTGCCACCTTGACCCCATCGGCTGTATGCGGGTCGATCAGCACGCCGGTTTCTTGCTGCACTTTCTTAATCGTCGCCAGGCGATCCGCATGGGAGCTGGTGCCCGATACAAAGCCATAGCGCGCTTCGAACTGCGGCTTCAGGTGGCTGAGATCGAACTGGCCTTGGGCTTCCAGGTTCTGCCAAAGCTCGCGCAGGCGCTCAGGGTCGCGGCCCAGCAGGTCAAACACAAAGCGCTCAAAGTTTGATGCCTTGGAAATGTCCATGGACGGACTGGATGTCGCGTGCGTCTGTGCTGCAGAACGCGGGCGATAGATGCCGGTACGGAAGAATTCTTCCAGAACGTTGTTCTCGTTGGTTGCCAGCACCAGGCGACGGATGGGCAAGCCCATTTCGCGAGCGATGTGGCCCGCCAGAATATTGCCGAAGTTGCCTGACGGCACACAGAAGGACACCTCTTTGGCTTGCCCTTGCTCTGTGGCACGTAGCCAGCCCCAGAAGTAGTACACCACCTGGGCCGCAATACGCGCCCAATTGATGGAGTTCACGGCGCCCAGCCGATAATCGCTCTTGAACTGCAGGTCTCCGGCCAGCGCCTTGACGATGTCCTGGCAATCGTCGAACACGCCCTCTACGGCGATGTTGTGGATGTTGGCGTCTTGCAGCGAATACATCTGCGCGCGTTGGAAGGCGCTCATACGCCCTTGTGGCGACAACATGAACACCGTCACACCACGTTTGCCGCGCATGGCATACTCCGCCGCCGAGCCCGTGTCGCCCGAAGTCGCACCCAGAATATTGAGCGTCGCGCCACGGCGTTCCAACACATACTCGAATACCTGGCCCAGGAACTGCATGGCCATATCTTTGAAGGCCAGTGTCGGGCCTTCCGACAGCCCCAGCAGACTCATGCCGCCCTTCAAGGGCTTAATGGGCACCATGTGAGGGCCGGGAAAGACATCCTGGTTATATGCAGCGGCTGTGAGCTGACGCAAGTCTTCCTGAGGAATGTCGCTAATGAACAAGCCAAGGATTTCCGCTGCCAATTCGGCATAGCTCAGGCTGCGCCACTGTTCCAGTGTTGCTGAGTCGACCTGGGGAATGGTTTGCGGAACGGCCAGCCCGCCGTCCGGTGCGAGACCTTCCAGCAAGATGTCGGAAAAGGGCTGTGGCAACATGCCCCCGCGCGTAGAGATGTATTTCATATCTGTTCCTCGACGCGCAGCCGGGTGACTTCCGAACGCACGAAGGGCAGTTTCTGGATATTTTCAATAGCCTGCATGACCGAGCCTTCACGGGCCCGATGCAGCAGAAAGATAATGGTGGCTTCGTCGGCCTGATAGGGTTCTTGAATCATGGAACCGATAGAAATACCGGCTTCAGCCAGAATGCGCGAAATATCAGCCAGCACGCCGGGACGGTCCGCCACCCGCAGGCGCAGGTAGTAGGCGGATTCGATATCTTCTGCTGCAAGAATGGGGATATCCTCGACCGCATCGGGCTGAAACGCCAGATATGGTACGCGGTGTTCGGGGTCGGCCGACTCAAGCCGGGCGACATCGACGAGATCAGCTACCACGGCGGAGGCCGTCGGCATTTCGCCCGCACCTTGGCCGTAATACAGCGTCGGGCCGACAATGTCACCATGCACCAGCACCGCATTCATGGCGCCGTCCACAGACGCCAGGGGGCTGCTCATGCGGATTAACGTTGGGTGAACTCGCAGCTCGATGCCATCGTCACGACGGCGGGCAATACCCAGCAGCTTGATGCGGTAGCCCAGACGAGCGGCATGTTGGATATCTTCCGCTTCCAGCTTGGAAATGCCTTCAATGCAGGCTTTATCAAACTGCACGGGAATACCAAAGGCCATGGATGCCAGCAGCGTCAGCTTGTGAGCGGCATCCACCCCTTCAATATCGAAGGTGGGGTCGGCTTCGGCATAACCCAAACGCTGTGCTTCAGCCAGCACGGTGTTGAACGGCTCGCCGCGCGACTGCATCTCGGAAAGTATGAAGTTGGTTGTACCGTTGATAATGCCGGCGATCCAATCGATGCGGTTAGCGCTCAGGCCTTCACGCATCGCCTTGATGATAGGGATACCCCCCGCTACGGCGGCTTCGAATGCCACCATGACGTTATTCTCGTCGGCGGCATCGAATATTTCATTGCCGTGCAGAGCCAGCAGCGCCTTGTTGGCGGTTACCACATGCTTGCCTTGGTGGATGGCTTCCATCACCCATTCACGCGCCGCGGTTTCACCGCCAATCAGTTCCACCACCACATCAATCTTGGGGTCGCGGGCGATTTCCATACCGTCGGTGGTGACTTTCACTTTCTCGTCACCCAGCAGCTTGCGAGCTTTTTCAATGTCGCGCACTGCCACCGCCCGGATCTCAATGCTGCGCCCGGCGCGTCGGGCGATTTCCGCTGCGTTGTTGCGCAACACCTTCCAGGTGCCGCCCCCGACGACACCCAAGCCCAGCAAGCCAACCCTGATGGGTGCTGTCGCCTTGCGCGCTTTTTTGCCGGGTTTTTTCTTGTCTGCGATCATTTACCTACACCGTCCTTGCGGAACATATCCTTGATGCCACGCACTGCCTGCCGTGTGCGCTGTTCGTTTTCTATCAGTGCAAAACGCACATATTCATCGCCATATTCGCCAAAACCCACACCCGGTGACACGGCGACTTTGGCGTCTGCCAGAAGGCGTTTGGAAAACTCCAGCGAACCCAGCGCCCGGTAAGCTTCGGGAATACGCGCCCAGATATACATGGAGGCCTTGGGAATATCGACCGGCCAGCCGGCTTCTGACAACCCTTTGGCCAGCACATCGCGGCGGTTCTTGTACTGCGCAACGACTTCCGCCACGCAGTCTTGCGGGCCTTCCAGCGCAGCAATGGATGCCACCTGGATCGGCGTGAACGTTCCGTAGTCATGGTAGCTCTTGATGCGCGCCAGCGCGTTCACCAAGTTCTGGTTGCCCACCATAAAGCCTACGCGCCAACCCGCCATGTTGTAGCTCTTGCTCATGGTGAAGAATTCCACCGCAACATCGCGTGCGCCTTCAACCTGCATGATGGAGGGTGCAACATAGCCGTCGAACGTGATATCCGCATAGGCGAGGTCATGAACCACCAAGATATTGTGTTCACGAGCCAACGCGACCAAACGTTCGAAGAAGTTCAGATCCACACACTGGGCCGTAGGATTGCTGGGGAAACCCAGAATCATCATCTTGGGAGGTGGAATGGTTTCGCGTACCGCACGCTCGATCTCTTCGAAAAAATCAAGCCCCGGAACAATAGGCACTGAACGGATGTTGGCTCCGGCAATCACCGCCCCATAGATGTGGATGGGATAGCTGGGGTTGGGCACCAGCACGGTGTCACCGCGATCGAGGGTGGCCAGCATCAGGTGCGCCAGCCCCTCTTTGGAACCAATGGTGACAATGGCCTCGGAATCGGGGTCGATCTGGACGTCATAGCGGCGTGCGTACCAATCGGAAATTGCTTTACGCAGGCGCGGAATGCCTTTGGAGACCGAATAACCGTGCGTGTCAGGCCGGTTGACGGCTTCGATTAGTTTTTCAACGATATGCGGCGGCGTGGCGCCGTCGGGATTGCCCATCGACATATCGATGATGTCTTCTCCGCGCCGCCGCGCCGCCATCTTGAGTTCGCCCGTAATATTGAAAACATACGGAGGCAGGCGCTCGATGCGCGGAAACGTACTCATGATGATCCTTATTGGGAAAACGGGCGTTGGAAATATAAATTGGAAAGTCGTATGCCAATCACGCAGGTTGCGCTGCAGCAAACCCGTTAATCTAGCGTAAAGACTAGGTTGACGGCAAATAGTGCCAGTTTAAACGATGCCACTCTGCTTCGCAGTACCCTGTGCGCCCTCATGCGCTATGATGAACCACACGGGACGCTCTGGGCCGATTGAGCCGCCAGCAGGTGCTGCGGATACCTCCAGAACCGTCTCACAGGGAGCCACTCTTGCTATTACAGAAAGAATCCAACCCCGGACTGAACACAATTACCGCTTACGGTGCGGGTTACGTCGAAATCAACGGCCAACCCTATCAGAACCCACTGCACTTCGGCCCCGAAGGGCCGATACATCCCTGGCCTATCGACGACATCAAACAGCTCACGCTTGCTGCGTTGCGGGAAATTGCGGGCATCCAAGAGGCTGCCGCCGACCCCATGGCGTTTCTCGATGACACGCCGCCTACTGCCAACACCGACACCGAAGTCGTACTGATAGGCACCGGCAGCCGTCATTGCTTGTTGCCCCAGTCCATCACTGCGCCGCTGCTGCGCCTGGGCATCGGTGTAGAAGCCATGTCCACCCCGGCCGCCGCGCGTACTTACAACATTCTCATGTCAGAAGGCCGACGCGTTGTCGTCGCCCTTATACCTCCACAGGACGCTGAATAATGCAGATTGCCGTCGGACAGCCGATTCCTTCTTTTACCGCCGCCTCCACGCAGGGCGAGATCTCTTTGGAGTCGCTCAAGGGTCAGAAGACCGTGCTGTACTTCTACCCCAAAGACAACACGCCGGGTTGCACCACGCAAGCCCAGGGCTTTCGCGATCACCACGAAGAGTTCACCGCCGCTGGCGCGCGCATCATCGGGGTCTCCCGCGACTCGCTTAAATCGCACGAAAACTTCAGTGCCAAGCAAGCGCTGCCTTTTGCGCTGATTTCCGACCCCGACGAAACCTTGTGCGAACTGTTTGGCGTCATGAAAATGAAGAATATGTATGGCAAGCAGGTGCGCGGCATTGAGCGCAGCACTTTTCTCATTAATGCCGATGGCACGCTGTTGCGCGAATGGCGCGGCTTGCGCGTTCCCGGCCACGTTGATGCCGTATTGCAGGCTGTACGCGAAAGCTGATCCGCCCCCAAGCCGTACTCATTGGAGCTCAAGGCCATGCCTTTACCAAAACTTCCCAGTCGCATGGGTGACCGGGTCACCAAAGAAGAAAGCAGTACCGTTGAGGTGTTAACGTCAGCAGACGCCACACCCGCCGCACAGGCGGCGACCAAAACCGTCGCAAAAAAAACGGCTGTGAAGAAAACGGCTGTGAAGAAAACCGCAGCGAAGCAAGCGGCTAAAACCGCAGTGAAAGCCACAGCAGCCGCCAAAAAGGCTGTAGCAAGCGCTCCAAAAACCGCAGCGGCCAAAACCGCCACGCCCGTCAGTTCGACACCGCCTGCCACTTCCATCGAATCGGCGGTCGAGAACGCCTCTCAGGCCGATGTAGTCAGCTCCAGCGCCACAACTCAGGCGGCCGCCACCCAGCCACCTGCACGCAGCCCTCGCGTCTCTAAACGCGCTCGCCTGCCCGCCTCGCAGCGCAAGCTTTTCGTGCTTGACACCAACGTCTTGCTGCACGATTCCAATTCTTTGTTCAAGTTCGAGGAACACGACATCTACCTGCCAATGATCGTGCTTGAAGAGCTCGATCATCATAAAAAGGGGATGTCGGAAGTCGCCCGCAATGCGCGCCAGGTCAGCCGTTTCCTCGACGCCCTGGTCACCGAGACCGCCGATCTAGAAAAAGGCGCCAACCTCGATATCCTGGGCAACCAGGAAGCGCTCGGCCAGTTGCTCCTACAAACGTCCGCCCTGGATATCTCTTTGCCCATAGAGCTGCCGGTGGGCAAGGCCGACCACGTCATTCTCGGGGTGGTCAATGCCTTGAAGGCTCAATACCCCAAACGCACGGTTGTGCTGGTTTCCAAAGACATTAACATCCGTCTCAAAGCCCGCGCCCTGGGCATGGAAGCCGAAGACTACCGCAATGACCGGGTGTTAGACGACTCCGATCTGCTTTACGACGGCGTGATGCCTTTGCCGGAAAACTTCTGGCTCAAGCACGGCAAGGATGTTGAGTCCTGGCAGCAAAGCGGTGTGACCTACTACCGCATCAGGGGGCCGCTGTGCAGCGAGTTCCTGGTCAACCAGTTCGTCTACCTGGAAGGCGACATGCCTCTGCAAGCCCAGGTACGTGAAGTCAGCGGCAAGTCTGCCGTGCTGTCCACCCTGCGTGATCACAGCCACGGTCGCAACAGCGTATGGGGCATTACCGCCCGTAATCGTGAGCAGAATTTTGCTCTCAACCTGTTAATGAATCCGGACTGCGATTTTGTTTCGCTGCTGGGTCAGGCAGGCACGGGCAAAACACTGTTGGCGCTGGCCGCCGGTCTGGCGCAAACCCTGGAAAGCAACCGCTACAGCGAAATCATCATCACACGCGCGACCGTGCCGGTGGGCGACGACATCGGCTTTCTACCCGGCACTGAAGAAGAAAAAATGGCCCCTTGGATGGGCGCCCTGGAAGACAATCTGGAAGTCTTGCATCTGGGTGCTGGCCGCCACGACCTGGCCAGCGACTCCGGCACAGCCGACTGGAACAAGCAATCCACCCTGGAACTCATACGCTCGCGCATCAAGGTGAAATCGCTGAACTTCATGCGGGGCCGGACTTTCCTGAATAAATACCTAATCATCGACGAGGCCCAGAACCTCACGCCCAAGCAGATGAAAACCCTGGTCACGCGTGCCGGCCCCGGTACCAAAATCGTCTGTCTGGGCAATATCGCCCAGATTGACACCCCCTATCTCACCGAGGGCAGTTCCGGGCTCACCTATGTCGTCGATCGCTTTAAAGGCTGGCCGCACGCTGGGCACATTACCTTGCAGCGCGGCGAACGTTCCCGTCTGGCCGACTACGCCAGCGAAGCCCTATAGGAGAGGTTGCCATGGTTCGCAAGAAACACCAGCTGCCTGTGGGTTTCACGATGGGAGATGCGGCGGGCATCGGGCCGGAAATCATCGTCAAAGCCTTTGCCGCCGGCCTGCCCGAACCCTCCATTGTGTATGGCGATGTCGGTGTCATGCAGAATACGGTCAGCAAGCTGGGGCTGGACGCTCTGTTGCGGGTGGAAATCATCAGCGAACCGGAAGCCTGCCCCAGCGACCCCAGCATCATTCCTGTACTGAACCGCTGGCAGCCTCTGCCCGACAACCTGCCCATGGGTCAGGCTCAGGCCGAAGCGGGTCGCGGCGCGTATGAGTACCTGTGCCACGCCATTGACAACGCCATGGCGCAGCGCATCCGCGCTATTGTTACGGCGCCTTTGAATAAAAAAGCCATGCAGATGGGTGGGGTAGACTACCCCGGCCATACGGAAATCCTGGCTGAGCGCAGCGGCACCAGCCGCTTCGCCATGATGTTGGCCAACCCCGAACTACGCGTGCTGCTGGTCACCATTCATGTAGCGCTAGCCGATGTGCCCGGCCTTATCACGTTTGAGTCTGAACTCGACACCATACGGCTGGCCGATATCGCCTGCCGCCAGGCGGGGCTGCAACGGCCACGCATTGCAGTTGCAGGCCTGAACCCACATGCTGGAGAAGACGGCCGCTTCGGGCGCGAAGAAATCGAAATCATCAGCCCGGCCATTGAGGCGGCTCGTGCCGAAGGGCTGGATGTCAGTGGGCCCTGGCCCGGCGACACCGTGTTCATGCGCGCCCGCATGGGCGAATTCGACATCGTTGTGGCGCAATATCACGACCAGGGGCTGATTCCCGTCAAATATCTTGGTGTAGAACAAGGCGTCAACGTCACGGTCGGCCTACCCTTCATCCGTACCAGTGTGGACCACGGCACCGCCTATTCCATCGCCGGGCAAGGTATTGCTGACCCGGCTTCCCTACGTACGGCTTACGAAACCGCCCTGGCCATGACGCAGCCCTGAAGTGCCGGGCTTGCGCATAGGCGCACCGCCCCATAACAGACCGATCAGCTCATTGTCGAGGTGAAGTTCAGGAAGCGGGTGCTCGAACCTTGGAAGGTCAGGCGCACGGTGCCAATGGGGCCGTTACGCTGCTTGCCGATAATGATTTCCGCCGTGCCTTTATCTGGGGAATCCGGGTTATAGACTTCGTCCCGGTAAATGAACAGAATCACGTCGGCGTCCTGCTCAATCGCGCCGGATTCCCGCAAATCGCTCATCACCGGGCGCTTATTGGGGCGCTGTTCCAAGCTGCGGTTAAGCTGCGATAGCGCCACTAATGGGCAGTTCAGTTCCTTAGCCAACGCTTTCAGCGAGCGGCTAATTTCAGAAATTTCGGTCGCACGGTTTTCGCCCCCGCCACTGCCCGACATCAACTGCAAGTAGTCGATGATAATGAGCCCGAGTTGGCCGCATTGCCGTGCCAAGCGTCGCGCACGGGCGCGCACCTCGTTGGGCGACAAGGCTGGGGTCTCATCAATGTACAACTGGGCTTCTTGAACGCGCTGCACGGCATGTGTCAGGCGCGGCCAATCTTCGGCTGTCAATTTACCGGTACGCATGCGGTGCTGATCCAACAAGCCCACCGAACCAATAATTCGCTGCGCAAGCTGCACCGCCCCCATTTCCATGGAAAACACCGCAACAGGCAGCCCTTGCTCAATAGCGACGTATTCACCGATATTCATGGAGAAAGAGGTTTTCCCCATAGAGGGGCGGCCAGCAACAATCACCAAGTCACCCGGCTGCAGCCCGGATGTCATGCGGTCGAGGTCAGAAAACCCCGTGGGCACACCGGTAACGTCAGAGTCGCCTTCACGATGATAGAGTTCGTCGATCCGTTCCACCACCTGCGCCAACAGCGGCTGGATTTCCTGAAAACCCTTACTGCCCTTAGCGCCCTCCTGGGCGATTTGGAAGACTTTGGACTCTGCTTCATCTAGTAATTGCCGCGCTTCTTTACCTTGCGGGTTGAATGCGGCAGCCGAGATTTCATCGGCAATGGTAACCAGCTTGCGCAGCATTGAACGCTCGCGCACGATTTCAGCATAGCGACGGATATTAGCCGCCGACGGTGTGTTGTGCGCCAGGGCGTTCAGGTAAGCCAGCCCGCCGATTTCTTCACCCTTGCCGCTGGTGGCCAGCGATTCGTGCACCGTCACAACGTCGGCAGGACGCGACAGGTTGATAAGGCGAGAAATGTGCTGCCAGATCAGGCGGTGGTCATAACGATAGAAGTCGTCTTCGGCCAACACATCGCTGACTCGGTCGAATGCGGCATTATCCAACAACAGCCCGCCCAGCACCGATTGTTCGGCCTCGATCGAATGGGGGGGAATCCGCAGATAATCCAGTTGCGGATCGCTTTGCATGAGAGCATTGTCCAACTAAGACTCCTGAAGGTCGCTTTAGTGTCCTGTTTGGTTGGAAAAGCGTGCGCCGCCCGCAAGGGGCCGGCGGCGCAGCGCCGGACGAACGGCAAAAAAGAAAAGCCGGTTTGCACCGGCTTTCGCGTGGAAGTACGTGGTACACCCGGTTAAACAGAATGTACCACGCGGAGCGTATGCCTAATTAGGCCATTTCGCCCTGAATCACCACGTTGATTTCGACGGCGACGTCAGGATGCAGAACGATGCTGACGGGGTATTCGCCCACTGCCTTCAGTGCGCCTTCGGGCAGACGAACTTGCGTCTTGACGATGGTATCGAAACCCGCCTTAACCAAGCCAGCAGCGATATCGATATTGCCGACTGAACCGAACAGACGGCCATCTACACCCGCCTTTTCAGTCAGGGTCAGGGTGTAATCGCCCAGTTTGGCGGCCACAGCTTCTGCAGCGGCCAGCTTCTCAACCTGAGCCTTTTCGAGTTCAGCACGGCGCGCTTCGAATTCCTGCAAAGCAGATTCAGTTGCACGGCGGGCGATCTTTTGAGGGATCAGATAATTGCGGGCAAAACCGTCGCGCACACGCACGACATCGCCAAGGTTGCCCAGATTGGCGACTTTTTCAAGCAGAATGACTTGCATGACTATAGGCCCCGAATTAGTTGTGGTTGTCGGTGTAAGGCAGCAGAGCCAGGAAACGGGCACGCTTGACAGCGGTGTCCAGCTGACGCTGATAGTGAGCCTTGGTGCCTGTCAGGCGCGCAGGAATGATCTTTCCGTTTTCCTGGATGAAATCGCGCAGGGTGTCGAGATCCTTGTAGTCGATTTCTTCAACGCCAGCTGCCGTGAAACGGCAGAATTTGCGGCGCTTGAACAGCGGATTCTGTTGGGAAAACCTACGTTTTCTGTCCTTACCTTTTCTGGAGAAAGCCATGGTATGTGCCTCTTGGATTTCCGGGCCGGGCCCGGTATGTTTCTACGTACATCGAGCGACAGGCTCGAGCATCTAATTTGTTACTGCTACACGACTGTGTTGCCACTGCCGGAGAATGAACGCTTTGCCTTCTGGATATGCAGGACAAGCCTGCCTGAACCCTTGCGCGTTGCGGCGAGAAAACCTTCCAATTCCAGCCTAGCCCCCAACGGGGTATCGACCAGTAGATGGGCGGTGTCTCCGAGAGCGATGGCCCGTGCCTGAAAATTAACACGGCGGGCCTGCCCTGCTTCCTGGACTTCCGACTCGTGTTCGAGGGTGAGTTCCAGAGCAGCTACGCCAGCGGGGGTATACCTGAGTGGCTGGAGTTCGACGACCGAGGCCGTCAGTAAAACCCGGTTCACGCCAGGCAGCCCAGTCAGCCGTTTATTCCGACTGTGCGCTCGCCGCTTCGGCGTTCGCCTTGCGTGCTTCTTCGCGTTCCACAGTCTTCATCATGACGGAAGGACCAGCGGGGGCCTTCTTGGTCTTGAGGGTCATGTGGCGAAGAATGGCGTCGTTGTAGCGGAATGCGTGCTCGAGCTCATCGAGAACGGTCTGACCGCATTCGATATTCATGCACACGTAGTGGGCCTTAACCAGCTTCTGAATAGGGTAAGCCAGTTGACGGCGACCCCAGTCTTCAACACGGTGAATAACGCCTTCGCCGCCGGTGATCTGGGCGGAATAGCGCTCGATCATGGCAGGCACTTGCTCGCTTTGATCGGGATGCACGATAAACACTACTTCGTAGTGGCGCATAGGTAATAACTCCTTGTGGATGATTCCAAAGAAGGCTTGGTGTTAAGCCCTCTCGTCGGAAACTCAGCCCGCCCAGCCAAAAACCGGCCAAGTCGAGCAAAGAAACGTAGCATTCTAGCATGACAGCCTGGGCAATGTTAAGCCACAGGCGTAAACCTACCGCTGAAGCGTGGCTAACCCGTCACTTCCGCGTAAGCGGAATGATTGTGAATGGATTCGAAATTCTCGGCTTCAATGCGATAAGTGAGCACTCCAGGCATGTCGCGCACAGCCACGGCCACGTCGCGCACCAGATCTTCAACAAACTTGGGGTTTTCGTAAGCCCGTTCTGTCACGAATTTCTCGTCAGCACGCTTGAGCAGGCCCCACAGTTCACAAGAGGCCTGGGCCTCGACACTGCGGATGATGGCGTTTACATCGACCAGGGCGGCGTCGCTGAATCGCGCAGTGACGGTAACATGGGAACGCTGGTTATGCGCGCCGTATTCTGAAATGGCTTTGGAGCATGGGCACAAGCTGGTCACCGGCACCAATACCTGAAGCTCGAATTCTGCGCCCGGCTCACCCGCCACTGGGTTACGCTTTGCCATGCATTTCCATGACACTTCGTAATCCATCAGGCTGCTCACCTCGGACACTGGCGCCACTTTTTCCAGAAAATAGGCGAAACGGGCTTGCATGTCGCCTTGCTCGGCATCCAGCAGAGTCAGCATTTCCTGGCCCATTTCACCAAACAAGACGGGCGTCATAGGCTTGCGACGGTAGGCATCCAGCAAGGCCACAAAACGCGACATATGGGTGCCTTTCTCGTGCGCGGGCAAAGCAACAGTGAGCTCCCAATCGGCCACCGTGGGCAGAACCTCATCGCCCGCAGCAATCATCATTGGATGTTTAACGCCCTTCACACCTACACGCTGGATGGGGATATGGCGCGTATCCACGCTGCTTTGCACATCGGGCATAGCAACGACAGGATCGATAACTGTGTTCATTTTGATTCTCTATTCCTCAAGCGCATTGCTTAGCGACTCTGCTGAGCCAGACGGACCACCGTACCCGCGGCGCAGCCGCCGAAACGGCTTCCCCAGCGTGCTGTGACGGACGCCACAATGCCATCGGCATCCAGACCGAGACTGCTCAGAAGGGCAGCCTGATCACCATGGTCGATAAAGATGTCGGGCAGACCCAACTGCAGCATGGGCGCCACCACCCCCTGGGCATTGAAGTATTCTTGTACCGCGCTGCCCGCACCGCCCATGATGGCCCCCTCTTCAATGGTGACAAAAGCCTCGTGAGTGGTGGCCAATTGAGCCAGAAGAGCTTCATCAATCGGCTTCACGAAACGCATATCTACGACGGTGGCGTTGAGCTGCTCGCCTGCCACCATGGCCGCAGTGAGCAAAGTGCCGAACGCAAGTATGGCCAGCCCTTCGCCTTCGCGCCGCACTACGGCCTTGCCCAGCGGCACGGTTTCAAGGTTGGCTTCAATGGCTGCGCCCCGCCCTGCTCCGCGCGGATAACGCACGGCAGCCGGGCCCACATGCTGAAAACAAGTGGATAGTAATAATCGCGCTTCGTTTTCGTCTGACGGCGTAGCCAGCACCATATTAGGCACGCAACGCAGGAAGGCTATGTCGTAATTGCCTGCATGAGTGGCCCCGTCCGCACCCACAATGCCTGCACGATCTAAAGCCAGCGTGACGTCGAGATCCTGCAAGGCTACGTCGTGGATGAGCTGATCGTAAGCACGCTGCAGAAACGTTGAGTAAATGGCAACGACCGGCTTCTGGCCTTCACAGGCCAGGCCTGCGGCAAAGGTGAGCGCATGCTGCTCGGCAATGCCGACGTCAAAATAGCGATTGGGAAAACGGCGCTCGAACTCAATCATGCCGCTGCCTTCGCGCATGGCCGGGGTGATGCCGAACAAGCGCGAATCGCTCTGAGCCATATCGCAGAGCCACTGCCCAAATACCTGGGTGAAAGTGGGACGCGGCGGCGTGGCAGGTTTCTGTATCCCCACGCGCGGGTCGAACTTGCCCGGGCCGTGATAGGCCACCGGATCAGCTTCCGCCAGCTTATAGCCCTGCCCTTTCTTGGTGACCACATGCAAAAACTGCAAGCCCCCCAGTTCGCGCAGGTTTTCCAAGGTAGGAACAAGGGAGTCAAGGTCGTGGCCGTCGATGGGCCCGACATAGTTGAAACCCAGCTCTTCGAACAAGGTGGCGGGCGACATCAGGCCCTTGGCATGGCCTTCCATACGGCGGGCAATTTCCAACACCGGCGGCACCCTCTGCAACACGGCCTTGCCCACATTCTTGGCAGTCGCATAGAAACCGCCGGACATCAGCCTGGCCAGGTAGCGGTTCAGCGCCCCCACGGGTGGAGAGATCGACATGTCGTTGTCATTCAGAACCACCAACATGTTGATATCGGGGGTGACGCCAGCGTTGTTCAGGGCTTCGAAAGCCATGCCGGCCGTCATAGCGCCATCGCCGATTACGGCAATATGCTGGCGGTGACTGCACCCGGTGTTACGCGAGGCGACCGCCATGCCCAGCACCGCTGAAATGGAGGTGGAGGAATGCGCGGTGCCAAATGCGTCGTATTCGGATTCACTGCGTTTGGGAAAACCCGATATGCCCCCTGCTTGGCGCAGTTTCGCCATTGCCTCACGCCGCCCGGTAAGGATCTTATGCGGATACGACTGGTGGCCGACATCCCACACCAGCCTGTCGTCGGGCGTATTGAATACATGATGCAAGGCGATGGTGAGTTCGACCGTGCCCAGATTAGATGACAGATGACCGCCTGTGCGCGATACAGACTGCAGCACGAACTGGCGCAACTGATCGGCGAGCTCTTTGAGATCGCGGCGGTCTAGCCGACGCAAATCGGCCGGCGATTGAATCTGTTCGAGACTGACGTTGCTCATTGCGTTCTTGATTGAGGTTCAAAGGGCATTGTATTCGCTCGCCACAAATGCCGCCGACGGAACCGTAACAAATTTAACTTAGTGGTCGCGACCGACGATGTAATCGGCCAAATGCGCTAGCGACGCGGCGGAAGGCCCTAAAGGCAACAAGGCGGCCCGAGCGTCATCGCGCAGTTCCTGCAACAGTTGGCGCGAGCCATCCAGCCCGAGTGTCGATACATAAGTGGGCTTATTTTCCAGCGCGTCTTTACCGGCTGTTTTGCCCAATGTGGCGGTATCGGCCGTGACATCGAGAATGTCATCTGCCACCTGAAACGCCAGCCCGATGGCGGAGGCGTATTTACGCAGGCCTTCGCGAGTACTAGAACTTGCTCCGGCCACCACGCCCCCCAGCAACACGGAAGCCTCAAGCAAAGCGCCGGTTTTCATACGATGCATCTGCTGCAGTTCGGCTTGCTCTAGCGCTTGACCGACACTGCCGCAGTCAATAGCCTGCCCGCCAACCATGCCCTGGCTGCCAATAGCGGCAGCCAGCAATTGAATGGCCTGAACCACTAGCGCCGGCGCGATCGGCATAGCGCCCAACGCCTCAAAGGCCAGCGGCTGGAGCGCGTCGCCTGCCAACATGGCGGTGGCCTCGTCGAATTGCACATGCACTGTGGGGCGGCCACGGCGAAGCGTGTCGTCATCCATGCACGGCAGATCGTCGTGCACCAGCGAATAGGCGTGCACCAGCTCAACCGCTGCGGCTGCGTGATCGAGAGCGATCTGTTGAGCTGCGGCAGGGGCTGCCGACTGCAACGACACTTCGCCCGCTGCGTAAACCAAAGCTGCGCGAACCCGCTTGCCGCCGCCCAGCACACCATAACGCATGGCTTCGTGCAGCCGCCCCGGCACCACGTCGGCGGCGGGCAGGGTCTGGTCAAGCATGGCCTCAACCTGCTGAACCCGGTTACTTAGCCAGGCTTGAAAATCGAAGCTTTTGGAAGCAGCGACTGACTGATTCATGCGTCGCCCTCGGTTGAGCTGTCATCCAGCGGCTTGAGCAAGCTCCCCTGTAACACCTTCACCTGTTCTTCGGCCAGATCGAGGCGCTGCTGACAGATACGTGCAAGCTCCACCCCGCGCTGGTAAGCCAGCAAGGAGTCGTCCAAGGCGAGCCCGCCATCCTCCATTTTCATGACAAGGGCTTCGAGTTCGGCCAATGCCGATTCAAAATCGCGGGGGAGCTCCGCCTCGCTCGTATCGTGTGTGACGGGCGGAATTGATTGATCTGCTGACATGGTGCTGTGCTATTTTTCAAACATCCGCCAGTATACGTCGCCCACGGAAAATTGGTTCCAGAAGTCCACAACGCCTGCCTGACGGCGCGCCGCTAGACCCTGCGCGAGACCTGCTCCGGCGACGGGGCATCGGCACCCGCTGCGGTGCCGCCCTTACCCTGCATAACACGGTTTTCGCTGTAGGTTCGCCATGTGGACAGCAGCCCCGAAACAACAATGAGCGCCATGCCGCTCCAGGCCACCCAGTCGGGGATCTGCCCCCAGATCAGGGCCGAGAACAGCGCAGCAAAGACAATAGTGGTGTATTGCAGGGCCGCCGTCAGCAACGCCGAACCCAGCCCGAAAGCACGTGTCATGGCCAATTGCCCGATCAGGCCGAACAAGCCGATTCCCACGAGCGCCAGCCAGCCTTCGCGCCCCACGATTACCCAGCCGTCCAGCACAATACCCGTCGTGCCGGTGAGACACACAAAGCAAGAGAAAATCAAGACAGTGCGCCATTCAGGCTCGCCAATGCGGCCAAGCGACCGCACTTGCATTAACGCAACCGCCGCACTGGCTCCGGCGCACAGCCCCACAGCCGCCCCCAATAATTGTTCCATGCCGATACTGGGCCGCATAATGGCCAGCACGCCGACGAACCCGCAAAGCACGGCTAACGTGCGCACAGCGTCACGCTGCTTCCAATCGCGCGCCAGCATCCAACCCGCGATAAAAAGCGGTGATGTGTAGTTCAGACTGACAGCCGTAGCCAAAGGCAGCAGGGATATGGCGATGAAGCCCATCCACATAGAGCTCACACCGCTGATATTACGCAGGATGTGTAGGCGCCAGCTTATAGGGCGCAATGATCGCTTTGTGAATACCGCCCAGAAAAAAATCAGTACGACAGAGGGCAAACCACGAAATAATATGATTTGCGGCAGACTGGCTTGCAGATCGGATGCTATCTTTACACAAGCCCCCATGGCGGCAAACATGAGGCTGGCCAAAAGCATCCATAGTGACTGCATTGCTTGAACCTGAAACGATGAAACAAGCGCTCCATAAGCCCGGCGCTACTGGGTTGCTATGGTGCCGGAAAGCACCTTTAGCAAGTACTGATACTGAATACTTAAAAGATCAATACTATACTCCCGTGCCTGAAGTATTTTTGTCACGCTTGCGTGAAACCAACGGATTGCGCAACTGTCAGACTCTTTTTAGTGGGAAAAGCGTCCCCATATATTCATCATTCAGGGAAAACGGCTGATTCACAGTTTGGCTATCTGCGAAACGGGTCACTGCTTCCCTAAAATACCCCCTTGCTTGTCATTCGGAGATTCTCCCCAACATGAAGCGCATCGTCCTTTTTCTAATGACCAACTTCGCCGTGCTGCTTGTGCTGAGCGCCACGATGAACGTGCTAGGCGTTGGCCGTTATCTGACCTCCCAAGGTCTGGACCTCACCCAGTTACTCATCTTCGCTGCCCTCGTCGGCTTTACAGGTTCCATTATTTCGCTGTTAATCAGCAAGCCCATGGCCAAAGCAAGCACCGGAGCGCGGGTGATCGACCCGCAGGCCCCTGCCAATGCGCGGGAGGCATGGCTGGTAGACACCGTGCACCAATTGGCTGATCGCGCCGGCATCGGCCGCCCCGAAGTCGCGATCTACGAAGGTGCGCCTAATGCTTTTGCCACAGGCGCCTTCAAGAACGATGCCTTGGTGGCGGTTTCAACCGGGCTGCTGCAAAGCATGACGGAAGAAGAGGTGGCTGCCGTACTGGGCCATGAAGTCGCGCATATTGCCAACGGCGACATGGTCACGCTCACCCTGATTCAGGGCGTGGTCAACACATTTGTCATTTTCCTGTCGCGCGTTGTGGGCTATGTGGTCGACCGCGTCATTCTCAAAAATGAACGCGAAGGCGGCATCGGTTTCTACGTAACCGCATTTATTTTCGAGATTATTTTCGGAGTGCTGGCTTCCATATTGGTGGCTTGGTTCTCCCGCCAGCGAGAATACCGTGCCGACGCGGGCTCCGCCGTATTGCTGGGTTCACGCGAGCCGATGATCAACGCGCTGGCCCGACTGGGCGGTGTGGAAGCAGGTGAATTGCCCAAGAACTTTGAGTCCTCAGGCATTTCCGGCGGCAAGGCGATCAGCGCTTTGTTCGCGTCTCACCCGCCTATTGAGTCTCGCATCTACGCGCTGCAAGCACTGCAACGCGTGTAAAGCGAGCAAAAAAATACGGGTGCGGCCATACGCTAAATACAGCCGCACCCGCAAGTCATTCACTTTTACCCCAATAGACGGCCAAACCAGGCCGTTGCTTTTTGCCAAGCGTCTTGCGCATCTGCGGCATTAAAACTAGGACGATAGTCGGCGTAAAAAGCGTGCCCTGATTCGGGGTAGACCTCTATACGCGACGCCTTGGCGGCCTCGCTGCCCTGCTGAAGCGCTGCTTCCATGCGGCGCACGTCTTCCATAGGAATACTGGCGTCCTGCTCGCCATATAAGCCCAACACGGGCGCATGTAGCCGCCCTGCAATATCGACCGGATGCTCTTTCTGCAAAGGGCTGTGGCCTGTCGCCAATTTTCCATACCAAGCGACCGCCGCCTTGCACTCAGGGTTGTGAGCCGCATACATCCAGGTCAGACG
This sequence comes from Achromobacter sp. F4_2707, assembly GCF_047501535.1. Lineage (NCBI taxonomy): Bacteria > Pseudomonadati > Pseudomonadota > Betaproteobacteria > Burkholderiales > Alcaligenaceae > Achromobacter > Achromobacter sp. F4_2707. Next base: position 144,116 of record NZ_JAZDRJ010000007.1, on the reverse strand, counting down.
CCCACCCCAGCAAAAACCGGTGACACCTAAGCGTGAGGTATCGGCACCCTGTTCACGGGCCCATTGCACGCTTGCGTCGAGATCGCTCAACACCTGCTCATCAGAGACGTTGGCGACGATGTCACGAATGAGTTCGGCAATGTCGGTGTACTGGCTGGCGTCGCCTTGGCGCTGGTAGAGTTCCAGCGCCACTGCCATATAGCCTTCGTGGGCAAAGCGGCGGCAGATATCCTGAATGTGCTCATGCAAGCCAAAGATTTCCTGTATGACAAGAATCAGCGGCGGGTTCTGGAGCGTCGCCGGCGCTGCATAGTAAGCCGACATCACTCCATCTTGCACCGGGATATCCACCTGGCCCTGACGCAAGCCCTCGGTGCCCGTACGAATTGTGCTGTCCGTACTACCGGTGATCTTGGAATAGCTCATGGTTTCTCCTGTTTGTTGAAAAAGCCTCACCTTGGACAGCGAGGCTTGCGCCGGAGCGCATGATGACTCAGTGTGCCTGTTCCCAGTTCGTGCCCAAGCCGACTTCAGCGACCAGCGGCACACTGAGTTCGGCGACTTTGGACATCAGGCCGGGCAAGTTGCCTGCCACCGCCTCGACTTCATCGGCAGGCACATCAAGTACCAATTCGTCATGCACCTGCATCACCAGTCGCGCCTGCATGTTCTCAGCACGCAACCAGTCATCAACGGCCACCATGGCCATTTTGATGAGGTCGGCCGCCGTCCCCTGCACCGGGGCGTTGATGGCGGCGCGCTCCGCCGCAGCACGGCGCGGCCCCTTGGCGCCACGTAAATCCGGCAGCCAGATACGCCGCCCGAAAACGGTTTCCACAAACCCTTGGTCAGCCGCCTGGGCGCGAATAGTGTCCATATAACGCGCCACGCCCGGATAGCGGGTGAAATAGCGGTCGATATAGGCTTTGGCGGCATCACGGGTAATGCCCAAATTCGAAGCCAGACCAAATTCCCCCATGCCGTAGATCAGGCCAAAATTAATGGCCTTGGCGGCCCGCCGCTGTTCCGAGCTTACATTTTCAAGTGCAACGCCAAAGACTTCCGACGCCGTGGCCCGGTGAATATCAAGATTTTCAATAAAGGCGCCCCGCAGATTTTCGTCGTCCGACATATGCGCCATGACTCGCAGTTCAATCTGAGAGTAGTCGGCTGATACGATTTTCCCGCCACTGGCCACAAAAGCCGTGCGCACGCGCCGACCCTCGGCCGTACGCACTGGAATATTCTGCAGATTGGGGTCTGAGGAAGCTAAACGCCCGGTAATAACGGCAGCCTGCGCATAGCGTGTATGCACCCGGCCTGTGCCCGGGTTGATCATTTTGGGCAATTTATCAGTGTAGGTCGATTTCAGCTTGGACAGCCCCCGATACTCAAGAATGAGGGCCGGCAACGGGTAATCCTGCGCCAGCTTGGTCAGCACTTCTTCATCGGTGGAAGGCGCTCCGCTGGCTGTCTTGCGCACGATCGGCAGCCCCATGCGCTGGAACAGGATTTCGCCCAACTGTTTGGGCGAATTCAGGTTGAAGGGCTGGCCGGCCAGCTCGTAGACCTTGGCTTCGATTTCAAGCATTTGTTGACCCAGCTCATGACTCTGCATCGCCAGCGCGTGAGCATCCAGCTTTACACCATTGCGCTCAATTGTGGTGAGCACATCGGAACAGCGGATTTCCAGCTGGTAGATTCTTTCCAGCCCCGGTTCAGCGGCGATGCGCGGGCGCAGGATCTGGTGCAACTGCCAAGTGAAGTCGGCGTCTTCACATGCGTAATGTGCCGCCTTTTCGACTTCCACCTCATCAAAACCAATTTGTTTGGCGCCTTTACCGCAGATATCCTCATAGGCTACGCCGCCTCGACCCAGCCAGCGCTCGCCAAGCTCCTGCAGGTTGACGCGACGGTGCGATTCCAGCACATAGGACTGCAACATGGTATCTTCGGTCACCCCAGCCAAGTGCACCCCTTCATTGGCAAACACATGGGCGTCGTACTTAGCGTTATGCAGCAATTTGGCAGCCTTGGGGTCTTCCAGCCAAGGCCGCAGCCGCTCTAAAACAGCTGTTTTGCTAAGTTGCTCGATGTTGTCGGGCCCGCGATGCGCCACCGGGATATAGCATGCCACTCCGCCGGCGGTTGCCAGGGAAATGCCCACCAGCCGTGCTGCCATGGGATCAAGCGATGTGGTTTCGGTGTCCATGGCCACAAGATCGGCCGCGCTGACCGCCTCGACCCAGCGCTCCAGAGCCGGCATGTCCAGCACGGTTTCATAAGCGGCAGGCGGCGCTTCCGGGGCATCTGTCGCCATGCGGGAATCCTGTTCGGGCACCCGCTCTGGATCACCCGTGAGTTCACGCAGCCAACTGCGAAAACCGTAACGTTCGAAAAGCTCAATCAAGGCGGCGCGATTCACTTCGCCAGGAACCAGGGATTCCAGGCCGCCATTGATATCCATCTCGCAATCCACCTTAATGGTGATCAACTGACGGGTCAGAGGAAAATGCTGAAGGGTGTTGCGCAAATTCTCGCCTGCCACACCCTTGATTTCGTCAGCACGTGCCACCAGCTGTTCTAGGGAGCCGTATTCATTCAGCCATTTAGCCGCTGTTTTGGGCCCTACCTTGGGAACGCCGGGCACGTTATCGACGGTATCGCCCACTAGCATGAGATAATCAACAATCTGAGAAGGGGCAACGCCGAATTTTTCCTGCACCCCTTCGATATCCAGGCGTTCACCATTCATGGTGTTCACCAGTTCTACATGCTCGTTAACGAGCTGGGCGATATCTTTATCGCTGGTGGAGATAATGGTGTGCACTCCTTTTTCAGCTGCTTGGCAGGCCAAGGTGCCGATGATGTCGTCGGCTTCTACACCAGGAACCGAAATGACTTTCCACCCCAGGGCCGCTACCGCCTGATGAATAGGCTCGATTTGTGCTGCAAGATCTTCGGGCATTGAAGGCCGATGGCCTTTGTAATCGGGGTACAGTTCTTCACGGAAGGTTTTGCCCTTGGCGTCGAAGACACAGGCGGCATAGTCTGCCTTGTAATCCGAAATCACTCTCCTTAACATGGAGATGACCCCGTACAAAGCGCCGGTGGGCTCGCCCTTTGCATTACGCAGATCCGGCATGGCGTGATACGCCCTGTACAGGTAGCTGGACCCATCAACAAGTAACAAGGTTTTTTTCATGTCCAATAGAATTGTCCGATTACCGGCCACCCAGCAGATCCCACGGATTATGTCAGAGATGGAAGCTGCTGCGGAGACGCTTCAAGAAATGGGTTGGGGCGTAAGCGTATTCGGTAGCGCACGTCTGCGCCCAGATTCGCCCTACTATCAAATGGCCGAACAACTCGGCGCCCGGCTTGCCAAAGCAGGCCTGGCCGTCATTGCCGGCGGCGGGCCCGGCATCATGGAAGCCGCCAACAAAGGTGCTTACGAAGCAGGTGGGCACAGCGTGGGGCTGAACATCACCCTGCCACGCGAGCCCCATAATAACCATTACCAGACACACAGCCTGCAGTTTGATTATTTTTATTCCCGCAAGGCCACTTTTGTGATGCACAGCGCAGCCTATATTGCACTGCCCGGCGGCTTCGGCACACTCGATGAGCTTTTTGAAGTCACGACCCTAGTTCAAACGGGCAAGATACCACAAGCACCCATCATACTGATAGGCAGCCAGTTCTGGGCCGGCCTGCTCGACTGGGTGCGCGAGCAACTATTAAGCAACGGCCTGATCAGCCCCAACGATATCGACCTGTTTTTCGTAACAGACGATATCGACGCCGTCATGCACCACATCCACCACCACTGCACCGACTGTTTCACCCGCCACGAAGAACCCTCCCTGCCCATCGAAAGAGAAAGCAATCTAGCTTAAATGGGGTCTGTCCCGGTTTAAGCTAGTTGTAAGGCCCTCGGAAGCCTGACAGCGATAAAAAGGGGACAGACCCTGAAATGGGGTCTGTCCCCGTTTAGGGGGCTGTAAGGTTTAGGCGGCGGAGCTGCCTTCGCGTGCCATGCGGCGGCGTTCGTGTTCTTGCAGGTAGCGTTTGCGCAGGCGGATGGACTTGGGCGTGACTTCCACCAGTTCGTCGTCGTCGATGAACTGAACGGCGTATTCCAGGGTCAGCTCAATGGGGGGCACGAGGTCGATGTGTTCGTCCTTACCTGAGGCGCGCACGTTGGTGAGTTTCTTTTCCCGGATGGGGTTGACCACCAGGTCGTTGTCGCGGCTGTGGATGCCGATAATCATGCCTTCGTACAGGGGTTCCTGTGGCGAAACAAACATGCGGCCGCGCTCCTGCAACTTCCACAATGCATAAGCCACGGCTTCGCCGTCGTCTTGGCTGATGAGCACGCCGTTGCGACGCTCGCCCAGAGTGCCTTCCTTGATGGGGCCATAATCGTCAAAGATATGGCTCATCAAACCGGTGCCGCGGGTCAGGTTGAGGAAATCTGCCTGGAAACCGATGAGGCCACGCGCGGGAATACGATATTCCAGGCGGGTGCGGCCACGACCATCGGCCACCATGTCGAGCAGCTCGCCTTTGCGGCGCCCCAATTCTTCCATCACCCCACCCTGGTGACCGTCTTCAACGTCCACCGTCAGCAGCTCATAGGGTTCCATACGAACGCCGTCGATCTCTTTAAACATGACGCGGGGGCGCGATACTGCGAGCTCATAGCCTTCGCGGCGCATGTTTTCAATCAGAATGGTCAGGTGCAGTTCGCCGCGCCCGCACACTTCAAACACGGTTTCGTCCGGCGTGTCGTTAACACGCAGGGCGACGTTTGATTTCAGTTCGAGATCCAAGCGTTCGCGAATCTGACGACTGGTCACGAATTTACCTTCACGCCCCGCCAACGGCGAGGTATTCACCATGAAGTTCATGGTCAGTGTGGGCTCGTCGATGCGCAGCATAGGCAAGGGCTCGGGCTTGGCAGTGTCCATCACAGTGCAGCCGATACCGATTTCGTCGATACCGTTAATCAGCACAATGTCGCCCGCTTCGGCTTCCTGCACCTGTTCACGCTCCAGGCCCTTGAACTTCATTACCTGATTGACCCGGCCCTTGATGGGTTTGCCTTCAGGGCCGAACTGAACCACAACATCCTGAGCGGCACGCAGGCGGCCACGATTGATGCGACCCACACCAATTTTTCCGACATAGCTGCTGTAGTCCAAGGAAATAATCTGCATCTGCAATGGGCCGTCTGCGTCATCGTCGCGCTGAGGCACATGCTGCAAAATCGTGTCAAACAACGGACGCATATCACCGTCGCGCACGTCCTCGGTCAGCCCTGCATAGCCTGACAGACCGGAAGCATAGATGATGGGGAAATCAAGCTGCTCATCCGTAGCGCCCAGTTTATCGAACAGGTCGAACGTAGCGTTGATGGCATGGTCGGGCCGCGCACCGGGACGGTCGATTTTGTTGACGACCACAATGGGCTTCAGCCCCAGTGCCAGCGCCTTGCGGGTCACAAAGCGGGTCTGCGGCATGGGCCCTTCGACTGCATCCACCAGTAGCAGTACGCCGTCCACCATGGACAGCACGCGTTCGACTTCGCCTCCGAAGTCGGCGTGTCCGGGCGTATCGATAATATTGATGTGAACGCCTTCGTACTCGACCGCGCAATTCTTGGCGAGAATCGTGATGCCGCGTTCTTTTTCGATATCGCCGGAATCCATGACCCGCGACTCAATCTGCTGATTGTCGCGGAAGGTGCCCGCTTGGCGAAGCAGCTGGTCTACCAGCGTGGTCTTGCCGTGGTCAACGTGGGCGATGATAGCCACATTACGCAATGCGCGTTTCATATTTCATCCTTTTGTGTGGAGACCACAGGCATCAAGCCCGCGGGTAAAGCATGCATGGGAAGCAGCGCCTGTTGGGGCTGCTCCATGGCCTGAAGCGCCTCCAGGCCAACAGAATTTTTTATATCGAAGGGGCCGACGCGAGTACGCCGCAGTTCGCTCAGATGAGCGCCGCAACCGAGTTTGCGGCCGATATCCTGTGCCAAAGTGCGGATATAAGTGCCTTTACTGCAATCAATCAGCAAGCGCGCCGTCATGCCGTCAAATTCCAGCACCTCCAACTTGTAGATCGTAACCTGCCGGGGCGGGCGCTCCAGCTCAATACCCTGGCGCGCATATTCATACAACGGTTTGCCGTCGCGCTTCAAGGCGGAATACATCGGCGGGATTTGCTGGATTTCACCTCTGAACTCCGGCAACACCGCAAGCAAGTCCTCTCGCGCTACGCCTGCAAAGCCTTCCGGCGCCTGCATGGTCACGTTGCCAGTGAGATCACCACTGTCGGTTTCTTCACCAAACTGCAGCGTTGCCTCGTAAGTTTTGTCGGCTTCCAGCATAGGCCCGCAAATTTTCGTTGCACGCCCCATGCAGCAAACGAGCAACCCCGTCGCAAACGGATCGAGCGTACCGGTATGGCCGGCCTTGCGGGCGTCCACAGCGCGCTTGGCGCGTTGCAGCGCGTGGTTGCTGGAAAGGCCAACCGGCTTATCCAGGAGTAGAACGCCATCGAGCAGTTGCCCGCGTCGTTTAGAGGCCCGCATGATTATTTAATGTCTTCAAAGGTGTTAGAGATGTGCCGGAACGGGCACCACGAAGGCTGTCGGCGATTCTGCGGCCAATGCCACAACGGCGCACGACGAGCAGTGGCGCCAGGTTATTCAGTTGCGGTCGTCTGGGTCGTCCGGGGGAGGAAGCGCGTCTTCGCTGCCGGGGCGATTGGCTTCATCAATGAGCCGGGACAAATGCAGCCCACGCTCAATGCCTTCATCGTGGATGAAGCGCAAAGTGGGCACTGTGTGGATATGGAGAAGCTTGAACAGCAGGGAATGGAACCAGCCGGCCTTTTCGTTCAGGGCCGCCGACGCCACAGCGGGCTCGGCACCAAGAACCGTGAAATAGACCTTCGCATGCGCGTAGTCGGGAGATAAATCAACGCTGGACAGCGTGATCAGCCCCGCCCGCGACACGTCGATCTCGCGCTGGATAATGCCGGCCAGATCCTTTTGGATCTGGTCGGCCAGCCGGATGTTCCGGCCTGCGTTCTGTCGAGTCTTGTGTCGAGCCATAATGCTTGATTAAAGGGTGCGGGCGATCTCGCGGATTTCAAAGACTTCGAGCTGGTCGCCCACTTCGATATCGTTATTGCCACGCAGGGTAATACCGCAATCGAAGCCGGAACGCACTTCGCGGACATCATCCTTGAAGCGGCGCAGGGATTCCAGCGCACCCGTCCAGATGACAACGTTGTCGCGCAGCAGACGGATCTGCGAATCGCGCTTGACCAAGCCGTCGGTGACCATACACCCTGCCACCTTGCCGATACGCGAAATGCTGTAGACCTCGCGAATCTCGACCATACCGATGATTTCCTCGCGCTTTTCGGGCGCCAGCATGCCGGACATGGCGTTTCGAACGTCGTCTACGGCGTCGTAGATGATGTTGTAGTAGCGAAGGTCGATACCGTTGTTTTCGGCCAGCTTCTTGGCACTCTGTTCGGCGCGTACGTTAAAGCCGATGATGACGGCATTCGAGGCGATGGCCAGGTTGACGTCGCTTTCGGAAATGCCACCCACGGCCGCATGCACCACTTGAACGCGTACTTCGTCGGTCGACAATTTGACCAGCGACTGCACCAATGCTTCCTGGGTACCTTGTACGTCCGTCTTGATAATGAGCGACAGAGTTTGCAGGCCTTCACCCAGATTCTCGAACATGGACTCGAGCTTGGCTGCCTGCTGACGCGCCAGTTTCACATCGCGGAATTTGCCTTGACGGAACAGCGCGATTTCGCGCGCCTTGCGTTCATCAGCCATGGCGATGAGCTCATCGCCCGCCTGCGGCACTTCGGTAAGGCCTTGAATTTCAACCGGGATGGAAGGCCCGGCTTCGTTGACGCTCTTGCCCTGGTCGCTCAACATGGCACGCACTCGGCCGAAGCTGGCACCCACCAAGACGGAATCACCGCGCTTGAGGGTACCGCTTTGCACCAGAATGGTTGCCACTGAACCCCGGCCCTTATCCAGGCGGGCTTCGATGACCAGACCCTTGGCCGGTGCTTCCACCGGAGCGGTGAGTTCCAGGATTTCAGCTTGCAGCAGAACGTTTTCGAGCAGATCGTCGATACCTTCGCCAGTTTTAGCGGACACACCGATAAACGGTACGTCGCCGCCGTATTCTTCAGGCACAACCTGTTCGGCCACGAGCTCCTGCTTGACTCGCTCGGGGTTGCCTTCGGGCTTGTCGATTTTGGTAATCGCCACCACCAGCGGCACTTCGGCAGCCAGCGCGTGATGAATGGCTTCACGTGTCTGAGGCATGACGCCGTCGTCGGAAGCCACAACCAGAATAACGATGTCAGTCGCCTTGGCGCCACGGGCACGCATGGCTGTAAAGGCCTCGTGACCTGGGGTGTCGAGGAAGGTGACCATGCCACGATCAGTCTTCACACTGTAAGCGCCGATATGCTGCGTAATGCCACCCGCTTCGCCGGATGCAATTTTGGTGCGGCGAATGTAGTCGAGCAACGAGGTCTTGCCGTGGTCGACGTGACCCATGACGGTGACCACCGGTGCGCGGGGCAACTCTTCGGCATCGACAGCCTCGGCTTCGACCAGGAACGCTTCCGGATCGTCGAGCTTTGCCGCAATGGCGGTATGGCCCATTTCTTCCACCACAATCATGGCGGTTTCTTGGTCCAGCACCTGGTTGATCGTGACCATCTGACCCAGTTTCATGAGGTGCTTAATGACCTCTGCGGCCTTGACAGCCATCTTGTGGGCGAGATCGGCCACAGTGATGGTTTCAGGCACATGCACTTCACGTGCGATAAATTCCTGTACTTGTGGTTCGCGACGCTCTGGCTGGGCATTGCGGTTGCGGCCACCACGACCACCCTTGCCTTTGCCGCCACCTGCACGCCAACCTTCACGGCCTGGTGCTGCCGGTGCTGCAGCTTCGCGAACGGCCGGCTTCTTGCGACCGCCGTCGTCTTTCCAACCGGCTTCTTGTGTACGCCCTGCGCCCTTGGCATCGGTAGCGCCAGCCTTGGCGTCTTTCTTGCCTTTGCCTAAAGTCTTGTGCAATGTACCGGAACCTGCTTCGGGTTCGGGCGCCTTCAATACCTTACGGGGACGGCTAAGCATGGCACGCAGCGCAGCGGCTTCGGCCTCTGCGGCCTTGCGCGCTTTCTCGCGCTCTTCATCCACGCCGCTTGCTGCGGCAGCCGTAGAAGATGCCGGTGCAGCCGTGCGTGCGGGAGCAGCCTTAGCAGCGCCTGGACGGGCAGCGGCAGGCTTGCCTTCCGCACCCTTGCGAGTCGCCGAAGCAGCCGTCGCTTTTTTAGCTGGGGCTGAGGCCGCAGCAGGCGCCTCTTTATCTTGCACAGCCTTGCTAGTTGGCGCATCGGCTGCGGCGGCAGGCTCAGCCTGCTTTGGCTCAGGGGCCGCGGGCTTGGCTTGCGCCTTGTCTTGTTCAGCAGCCGGACGGGCCTCTGGCGCCGCTTGTTTGTCAGCCGGCTTAGCTGCAGCATCTGCTTGGGCAGGCGCCGCAGCGGCTTTGTCTTCTGAAGTAGCAGCCACGGGCTCTTCAGGCTTGGCTACGGGCGCAGCAGGCTGTTCGGCCACTGCAGGCGCCTCTGCCTGAGCCGGCTTCGGCGGCTGAGCGGCTGGCTGCTGAGGTGCGGCTGCCGGCTTTTCGGTAGCAGGCGCCTCTTGGGGCTGTGCCGCTTCAGCTGTCTGTTGTTTCTTAGCGGCTTCAGCCTTAGCTTCAGCCTGGGCTTGCTCGGCAGCGCGTGCAGCTTCCGCCGCCAGCTCGCGTGGGTCGCGTTTTACGAACACCCGCTTTTTCCGCACCTCGACTGGAATAGTGCGCGAACGGCCCGAACCGTCGGCTTGACGGATTTCGGAAGTTTCGCGACGCGTCAGCGTGATTTTCTGGTTCTCCGACGCACCATGCGCCCGACGCAGCGACTCGAGGAGCTTCGCCTTATCCGCGTCGGTGACTGGGTCGTCGACCGATTTGATGTCAACGCCAGCGGAACGCAACTGCTCCAGCAGCGCGTTAGCAGGCATTTTCAGTTCAACGGCGAACTGGGCGACGGTGTTACTCGGCATTCGACTCTCTCTTGCTAGCTACTACTATTTTTCAATATGGATGGACCCGGCTTTCTTCTGAGCAATGTCAGGCTTCATCATCAAACCAGTGCGCCCTGGCCTTCATGATGAAATCGCTAGCTTCTTCTTCGCTCAACCCGGTGATCTCGGACAGTTCATCTGTCGCCAGTTCAGCCAGGGCATCGATGTCGAGAATGTCATTCTCGGCCAGCTTAGCTACCAGTTCTGGGGTCAACCCTTCGATTTCCAGGAGATCCTGTGCTGCGGTCATGCGTTCTTCCTGGGCGATGGCTTCGGTCAGGAGCGCATTACGGGCGCGAGTACGAAGTTCGTTGACGGTTTCTTCGTCAAACGCTTCGATATCAAGCAGTTCCTGCATTGGCACATAGGCCACTTCTTCCAACCCGGTAAAGCCTTCGTCTATCAGGATGTCGGCCACTTCGTCATCGACATCCAACCGCTCAATGAAGGTCTGGCGCAACTCTGCGCGTTCTTCTTCCTGGCGATTCTGGTTTTCTTCCGGCGTCATGATGTTGATTTGCCAGCCGGTGAGTTCAGAAGCCAGTCTTACGTTCTGCCCACGCGCGCCAATCGCCTTAGGCAGATTTTCGGCATCGACCACGACATCCATTGCCCGCTTGTCTTCGTCAACCAGGATGGATTCGACGTGTGCGGGCGCCAATGCGCCGATAACAAATTCAGCCGGATCGTCGGCCCACAGGACGATATCGACCTGTTCACCGCCCAGCTCGTTGCGCACTGCGGTAACACGCGAACCACGCATGCCGACGCATGTGCCGATAGGATCAATGCGCTTGTCGTAAGCCACAACCGCGATTTTAGCCCGGACGCCCGGGTCGCGGGCGGCCGCCTTAATTTCGAGCAGGCCTTGTTCGATTTCCGGCACTTCGTTCTCGAAGAGTTCGCGGATAAATTCGGGGGCCGTGCGCGAAAGAATGACCTGCTGGCCACGCGCGGCGTGGTCAATTCGGGACACCCAGGCACGGATGCGGTCGCCCACGCGGATGTTCTCGCGCGGAATCATTTCGGAGCGCGGCAAACGGGCTTCAATTTTGCCTGTGTCGATAATGGCATCACCTTTATCCATGCGCTTGACGCTGCCAGAGATAATGGTTTCACCACGCTCAAGGAAATCGTTCAGAACCTGCTCGCGCTCGGCATCGCGGATGCGCTGCAGAATGGCCTGCTTGGCAGCCTGAGCGCCAATGCGACCAAATTCTTCGGGCTCAAGCGGCTCTTCGATATATTCGCCCACCTCGATGCCGGGCACGATATCTTGCGCATCGCTGTACATTTCCTGGCGATCCGGCTCTTGCAACCCAGCTTCGTCAGGCACAACCAACCAGCGGCGAAAACCTTCATGCTCGCCAGTTTGGCGGTCGATCGAGACGCGGATATCAGCGTCTTCCTTGAAGCGCTTTTTCATTGCCGACGCCAGCGCACCTTCTAGCGCGCCGAACACCACTTCACGTTCGACATTCTTTTCACGCGCCAGGGCGTCAACCAGAAGAAGAATTTCGCGACTCATCGCTTTTTTCCCTTGAAATCTAAAATGGGATCCAGTTTTGCGCGTTCAACGTCGTCGAACGTGAAACCGAGAACCTGGAGCTCTCCGGATTGAGTTTCGTACTTGAGACTATAAGCAGCGGAACCCGACTCGTCTTGTGAAGCCTGCAGCACCCCGGTGAAGACCTTGCGGTTATCGACGGCCTGACGCAAGCGGATTTCCACCCGCTCGCCTGCGAAACGCAGAAAGTCTTCCGGGCGCTTCAACGGGCGGTCTACACCCGGAGACCCGACCTCAAGCCGGAGATAATCGATGTCTTCCACCTCGAACACCCGGGACAAATGCTTGGAGACGCGTTCGCAATCTTCAATGCGTACACCCTCAGGGCGGTCGATGGTGACTCGCAACAACCCGCCAGGCGCACGCTCAACATCGACGAGTTCGACGTCCATGCCAACCAGGGCTTCCTGGGTCAGAGCGATTAATTCTGCTGCCATAAAATCCAAAAAAAATGGGCTGTCAAACCAGCCCATTGTTATCGCGTAACCGTGGAACCCAAGCACGTCGTGCTCAAGTAGGCCGATTCGGTCCGCCTTAGAAATGTGCCGCTAAATTGTTGCCTAGAAAGGCAAAGCCATAGCCAAGCTTATTAACAATATAGCCGGAAAGCTCTAAATTCTAACATAGAAAATAGAAAATTTCCTGAAATCACCGTGACTTACCCAACTTGCCCAGTTGTGACTCATGGGCGGTGGCGCTGCGCGGCTGCCAATCATCACCACGCCCGCCCGCGGAACGGCCACGCGACGGCTTGCCGCCGCCCTTGGCGGGAGCCCCTTTGGGAGCGCCTGGACGCCCGCCTGCAGTACGCCGACGCGCTTCAGCAGGCTGTTGAGCAGCAGTCTTCTTGCCTTTCGCCGGCCCTTTACGCCTGCCTGACCCGGCAGCCGCCTCTCCTTTAGTGGGGTGACCATTCGCATAGCCACCGGTAATCAGCAAACCGCTGCCAAATGGGTCGGAGGGATAAGATTCTGTAGCCGCGCGCCCGCCAGTGACCCGGCCCCGACGACTGACCTTCGCCCCGTTCATGCCGTTGCGCTCCAGCGTGCCAAAACCCGGCGGCAAAGCACTGTCGTGCGACAAGGGCTGCCTTTCGCCATACCCCCGGGCATCGCCATCATCTTCCCTGATCAGGCCCAACTGGACCATGATGGCCTGAACCATGGTGGGCTCGATCTCTTCCCAGCGGCCTCGGCGCAGGTTGCGCGGCAACACAATTTCGCCAAACCGCGTGCGGATCAAACGACTGACCGTCACACCCGCTGCTTCAAACATGCGGCGAACTTCACGGTTGCGACCCTCATGGAGCGTAACGCGATACCAGCGATTGCTGCCCTCGCCGCCCAGATATTCCAACACACCGAAACGGGCCTCTCCGTCATCGAGCTGAATGCCTTCGACCAGACGCTTTTGCTGCTCGACGTCAAGCTCACCCAACACGCGCACCGCATATTCGCGTTCAGCGCCATAACGAGGGTGCATAAGACGGTTAGCAATTTCGCCGGAAGTGGTAAGGATGAGCAAGCCCTCGGTATTGAGGTCGAGACGCCCCACCGACAACCACTTGCCCACTTTAAGCTTGGGAAGGCGGGAGAAAACATTCGCACGGCCGGCCGGGTCGTCATGGCTGACGATTTCGCCCGCTGGTTTGTGATACAGAATGACGCGCGGCGGCTTCTTTTTATTAGGCCGGGCAATGAGCCTGCCATTCACCCTGACCTGATCATTTTCGCCGACTCTCTGACCAATATGCGCAGGCGCGCCATTCACGGATACGCGCCCCGCTATGATGAGCTCTTCCATTTCGCGGCGCGAACCCACCCCGGCTTCGGCCAGCACCTTGTGCAGCTTAGGCATTAGCACCTCACTGCTGAGGTATTTGCCCAGACGCTGCGGCAACTGTTCGCTACGCTCCAGATAGGCTAGCGCCATATCGGCCTCGCGGTCGGCTTCCGGCCCGGCAGCTGTCTTGCGGCCACGGCGGCGCCCCTTGGCCGGATTGGCAGCTGCATCAGCACCCGCCTGTGCAGGCGCCCCTTCAGCAGCGGCAGCCGGCCCAGAATTTGTGACAGCAGCAGTTTTTCGGCCCCGCGCTGACGTCTTGCGCGCTCGTGGCGCAGAGGATCGCTTGCTCGCAGGGCCGGCCTGTTCTGCCGCACCTCCTTCCGTAGCGGCAGGCGTTCCCTCGGACGCTTCCTGGCCAGCCTGTGGCTGAGCGGCATCGCCCCGGCGACGGCGGAACGGGGTGCGCAACTTGCGGCCCGAGCCTTTCGGCCTGGCCGTCGCGTCACCCTCGCCCGCGATAGGGGCGGCAACGTTCTGCGTATGGGAAGCGTCGGCAGCTTCGGCTGCCTTCTCTTTCACATTAGTCATTTTCTTTCTGATACTCCGTAGGGTTTTCAGTGAAAGGCTCCGATGCGTGCTCTGGAGCTTCTTCACCACTACTATTTTGATAATTCTGTTTGGGTGCGGCGGATTCCTCCGGCGCGGCACCTTCGGGCTCAGCGTCAAAAGCGAGCGCGGCCAGCGCTTCCGCCGCATCGACCTCAGCCAAGGCCGGAAGTTCGTCCAGGGACTTCAGCCCAAGATCGTCCAGAAACTGATGGGTCGTGCCCAGCAAAGCGGGCCTGCCCGGGGCATCGCGATGCCCCAAGACCTCGATCCAGCCACGCTCCTCAAGGGTGCGCACAATCTGCGTGGATACCGTCACGCCGCGAATATCTTCGATATCGCCGCGCGTGACAGGCTGACGCCAGGCAATGATGGCCAGGGTTTCAAGAACGGCTCGCGAATACTTGGGGGGCCGTGCGGGATCGAGACGACTCAGGTACCGCTGCATTTCGGGCCGACTCTGGAAGCGCCACCCTGTCGCGACGCTGACGAGCTCCAGCCCTCTGTCCTGCCAGTCCAATTGAAGCAGCGCCAGTAAGCGCCGCAGATCGTCCGCCCCGACTTCTTCTGTTGCGAAAAGCTTACGCAGTTCGGACAAGGACATAGGTTGATCCGCACATAATAGCGCGGTTTCAAGAATACGTAACGTCTCGCCTTCTGTCATTTACGTTTTTTTCTTTGTGGCTTGCTTTTAGCACCCACATGGGTTAAGATTTTTCATTCAGACGCGGGGTGGAGCAGTCTGGCAGCTCGTCGGGCTCATAACCCGAAGGTCGTAGGTTCAAATCCTGCCCCCGCAACCAGAATTCCAGCGGGCCGTTCTTAACAGGAACGGCCCGTTTTGTTTTTTCTGCCTGTGTTGCTTGTGCGCCATGTTTTTTGCGAATGATATGTGCGGCACCCACACAAGGCCGGCCTGCAGACCTGGATCTGGGCGCAGCCCAGCCATGATGGCGTAAGGTGAACGGACGTGTGGGATTGATATATAGGTTCCCGGCTATAGGCAGTTGCGCCAGATACAGCGCCCGCACGCCAGGGAACAAACTGAATGATTGGCCGTTTACTTATTTTGTACGGCGACCTTTGCAGCATTACATCATCCACACTGTCGCAATGCAAGCGATTCCACCATCCAACACGCCCCTTCCCGCTCGATAGTTGCCCATGAGCGACAAGTTTCATCAGGCCTGTTTATGGCGGATAGCGAGACTTGTGCGTGGGCTCGTGGTCAAATAGTCGCAGGAGGCTCTGACTGCGTGTGACCTGTGAAATTGTCTGCCTGGAAAGCATCTCGGCTGTGCCCTCACACCAATGGGATGATCTTTCTCAGGGCAACCCCTTGCTATCGCACAGCTACCTGGAGGCGCTGGAGGCCACCCATTGCGCCGTGCCCCGCACAGGGTGGGCGGCCCGTCACCTGGCTTTGCTGCGCGGCGGCACTCTCAGGGCGGCCATGCCGCTATACGCCAAAAGCCATTCACGCGGTGAGTACGTTTTTGATCACGCTTGGGCCAATGCGTACGCACGTTATGGCATGAGCTACTACCCGAAGCTAATCAGCGCCATTCCTTTTACCCCAGTACCCGGCCCTCGACTTCTGGCGCACGACCGCCACGACCAACGCCTGCTACTGGAAGCGGCCAAGCAACTGTCACGAGAACAAGGGTATTCGTCGCTACACGTTTTGTTCCCTCTGGAAGATGAGATTCCCATACTGCAGCAAGCGGGCCTGCTGCTACGCAGCAATATTCAGTTCCACTGGCAGAACCCCGGCTACCACGATATGAATGCCTTTCTGGCGGCCTTGAAACAACCCAAACGCAAAAAACTGCGTCAGGAACGGCGCCGTCTCAAGGAAGCGGGTGTTGAATTCAAGTGGCTGACTGGGCGTCAAATCACAGGCGCAACCCTGCGTTTTCTATACCTGTGCTACATGCAGACGTATCTACAGCATGGCAATGCCCCCTACTTGAACCTGGACTTCTTCGAACGTCTTCACGACCGCCTTGCTGACGCCATGGTGGTGATTCTGGCTGAAAGAGCCGGCGTGCCCATTGCCGCTGCGCTCAACATTCGCCATGGTAGCCGTCTATATGGCCGCTATTGGGGCTGCACAGAGCATTTTCCCGGCCTGCATTTTGAAACCTGCTATATGCAAGGCATGGAGTACTGCATTGCCCATGGCATACGTGTTTTTGAAGGCGGCGCCCAAGGGGAACACAAGCTGGCGCGTGGCATGCTACCGGTTCAAACCCTTTCCGCCCACTGGATAGAAGACCCTGTTTTCGGCCCCGCTATTGCAGACTTCCTGGAAAAGGAAACGCCATTCGTGCAGCAGTACCTCGACGAGCTGATGGAGCACAGCCCATACCGGACACCATGAAAAACGCCCGGCTCCCAACAAAGGGCAGCCGGGCAATGCATCCTGTGTGTCTGCTTTTCTGTACTGACCTACGCCGATAAAGCTTCTTTTATTTGCGATTTTTATCGGGGTCGGATGCAGGGTTCCCGAACGGGAACACATTGAACATGTTCTTGGTCTGACCCTGCATTTGATCTTGCATCTGCACAAACAGATTTTTGCTCTGATCAATATAGTTGCTCATCATGTTCTGCAGCATCGGCGTCTGCCCACTCATGAATTGAGCCCAGGCCTCAGGGCCAAGTTTCTGCCCATACATCCCCTTGGACTGTTCGGCCATGCGATCCTGGATTTCCATGAAAGCCACGATGTTCTTTTCGAGGAAGGTGCCCATCACGCCTTGCATGGCATGACCATAGAATCGAATGATTTGCGACAAAGCCGTCGCCGAGAACATCGGCATACCGCCTGTTTCTTCTTCAAGAATGATCTGCAGCAGAATACTGCGAGTGAGATCTTCACCCGACTTTGCATCAACGACCTGGAAGACCTCGTTCTCCAGCACCAGTTGTTTTACATCAACCAAAGTGATGTAAGCGCTGGTTTGCGTGTCGTACAACCTGCGATTCGGATACTTTTTTATGAGACGTGTTGCGGAGGTAGATTGGGTTTGCGTCATGAATGGAACCGAAACATTAGCGGAAAACGGCTCCGCAGTATCGCGGAGCCTCGTGTCGGCGCGATACGCGCTCAGCCCATATGCAAACCGCCGTTAAGGGAGAAGTCGGCTCCAGTTGAGAAGCCGGCCTCATCGGAAGCCAACCAGCAAACGATGGAAGCGATTTCTTCGGGTGTACCCAGGCGTTTGACCGGAATGGTGGCGACAATTTTTTCCAGAACATCGGGCCGGATGGCGCGCACCATGTCGGTGCCGATATAGCCTGGAGATACTGTATTCACCGTAACACCCTTGCTGGCTACTTCCTGGGCAAGAGCCATGGTGAAGCCATGGATGCCGGCCTTAGCAGTAGAGTAGTTAGTTTGGCCGAACTGACCTTTCTGGCCATTTACCGAACTGATGTTGATAATGCGACCCCATTGCCTTTCCACCATGCCGTCTATGACCTGTTTAGTCACGTTAAACAGGCTATTCAGGTTGGTGTCGATTACCGCACGCCAGTCGTCGAGGGTCATTTTTCGGAACAGGCCGTCGCGGGTAATACCCGCGTTATTGACCAATACGTCGATGGGGCCGACTTCTTCGACCACCTTGCGGAAAGCATCTTCGGTGGACTGCCAATCGGACACATTACCCACCGAAGCGTGAAAGGTGTAACCCTTGGCAGCTTGCTCGTCGAGCCAGCGCTGGTAATCTCGGCTGGGGCCACACCCTGCCACCACGGTAAAGCCCTTCGAAGCCAGGCCTTGGCAGATCGAAGTGCCTATGCCACCCATCCCGCCCGTCACATAAGCTATTTTTCCAGTCATTTTCACGATCTCCCGTATTACATATTGAGCCAGCAACCTGGCATAAATCACCTCAGCAGCTACACCGCCCTTGCTTTCACATAAGCGCCCGGCGCTGAGTCAAGAATTTTGTACTGCGCATTGCCCTGCTTGGCAGGCGCCTTCTTTTTCGAGCCTGCATGCTGCACCAGCCAGGCAGACCAATCAGGCCACCAGCTGCCCGGTGTTTCGGGCGCGGCTTGAATCCAGTCTTCGGCAGGCACTGGGCTTTCACCTGGAGCCAAATCTTCGGGTACCGCCCAATAACTGCGCCGATTCTTGGCCGGTGGGTTGATAACCCCAGCGATATGGCCCGATGCGCCCATGACGAAACGCCGCGGACCAGAAAGCAGATTGCAAGAGGCGTAAGCAGATTGCCATGGAACGATGTGATCGTCACGTGATGCGTAAATATACGCAGGCATGTCGAGTGCGCTGAGATCAATGGCATGGCCGTTAATCGTGACACCGCCCGGCTTACACAAGCGATTTTCAAGATAGGTGTTACGCAAATACCAAGTAAAGAACGGACCTGGCAAGTTGGTGCCATCGGCATTCCAGAACAGCAAATCAAACGCAGGCGGTGAGATGCCTTTCAAGTAATTGTTAACGACATAGTTCCAAACCAGCTCGCTGGGGCGCAGGAAGGAAAAAGTCGTGGCCAATTCACGGGCGCTCAATAGCCCGCCCTGCCCCATTTGTTGCTCGCGCATGCCAACATGGGTTTCGTCGATAAAGACATCAATAACGCCAGTATCAGAGAAGTCGAGGAAAGTGGTGAGCAGCGTGAGCGATTGCAGCGGCTCTTCGCCCTTAGCATGTGCAAGCGCCACTGCGCTCGCCAGCATGGTGCCGCCGACACAAAACCCCAGCGCGTTGACTTTGGGCTGACGTGTAATATCAGACGCGACTTTCAGGGCTCGCAGCACACCATCCTCGAGGTAATCAGCCCAACTCGCTTTATCGGTGCCGTCCGTATCTTCGGGCAGAGGGTTGCGCCAGGACACCAAAAATACCGTGTGACCTTGCTCAACCGCGTGGCGCACAAAGGAATTCTCGGGCTGAAGATCGAGGATGTAGTACTTATTAATGCACGGCGGCACAATCACCAATGGGCGCTCGTGTACGGTTTCCGTGAGTGGCGCGTATTGGATCACCTGCATCAGGGGGTTTTGATAAACCACCGAGCCCGGCGTAACGGCAATATTCTCACCTAACTGAAATTTTGATTCATCCGTCTGGCTCATACGCCCCTTGCCGATATCCTCCAGCAAGTTCTGGATGCCACGCGCCAAGGACTGCCCGCCAGTTTCCAGCATGAGCTGCTGCACTTCTGGGTTAGTGAAAACGAAGTTCGTTGGCGCTGTCGCTTCAAGCCATTGCATCACGGAGAAACGCAGGCGGTTGCGCAGGGACTCATCCACCTGGGCGGCATCAACCATACGACTCATCGCGTTCGCGGAGAGTTCCCACAGATGCGCATTCAACAATGCGAGGGGATTTGCTTTCCAGGCCTCGGCACGAAATCGCCTATCCGAAGGCAAACCAAGCCGGCCCGTGCGAGCCTGTTCAAGGACCTCGGCATAGGCGTTAGAAAACTCGGCCTGTATTTCTGCGAGTGCCTCGGGGGCCACACGGATCGGCGAAGGCCATGACGAAGGGAAAAGATTATTCACGTTTCGATACATATGATGTGCAGCCTGTTATAGCGTCTCTATGGTGGAATGCAATTTTAGGTGTGTCAATCAGGGTAATTCGGGACCATGCAGCCAAGCCAACGTTGCCATTCTTCCGCTGACCGATGAGCGTCGATAAGAGTAAAAAAGACCGGCTTGCTGATACGTACACAAACCAGAAACTTCTACATCATACAACCCTAATGTTAGTAAACGATGACGAGCCAGAGCGGCGATGTCTGCCTGCCACTTTCCGGCCCGCCCCCCCGCCGAAAAATACTGCTGCGTGACGGGATCTTGTTCGGTGAACGCCAGCCGCACTTCGTCGCCTACCTCGAAGCGGGCTTGGCCGATGCAAGGCCCAATCCAGGCTCGCCACACAGAAGCGTCAGGCAAACGTGCCCGCAACGCCTCCAACGTGGCTTCCAGTACACCCGCCGCCAACCCTCGCCAGCCGGCGTGGGCCACCCCCAGCGCACGACCGTCCGCATCGGCAATCACGACAGGAATGCAATCCGCTGTCAGGACGGCCAGTACCACACCGGGCCGGGTGGTGATGGCTGCATCCGCTTGCGGTGGCGCACTTTCGTAAGCCCCGTACGGGGACGCCACCCCGCCGGTAACAGGCCGAGCGGTAAACGGAGCGACCACTTCGACCACTCCCTTGCCATGAACTTGGTCCAGCCAGAAGGGTTCTGCCGGCAAATGCGCGGCCAGACGGCGTCGGTTTTCTTCAACCGCCTGCGGGTCATCACCGACATGCAAGGCGAGGTTCAATGATTCCCACGGCCCGACGCTCACCCCCCCTGAACGGGTGGTGCAACCGTAGCTCACCCCTTTCCAGGGTGCGCCACTAACCGGCAACATGGGGGTTTCGGAGGTCATTCCTCCCATTCGATATATTCCTCGACCTTGCAGAAATCTTCAGGAAGCTCTGCCTCAAAGGATACCAGACGGCCATCTGCAGGGTCTTCAAAGGCCAGGGCGCGCGCATGCAGCATCTGCCGCGCCGCGCCGCTAATCATCGTTCCACCGTACAACGTGTCGCCCAATAAGGGATGACGCAAGCTGGCCATGTGCACACGTATTTGATGGGTGCGCCCCGTTTCCAACCGACAAACCAATTTGGTCACGACATGCCCTTCGGCATCCGCCCCGGTCAGTACAGGCATATAGTGAGTCACGGCAGGCTTGGGGGCAATCGGCCGTTCTGCAGACATGCGCACCGGCACGGAAGGGTCCCGGCCAATCGGAAGATCAACCCGCCCGGCTTGCTGCAAGCGGCCATGCACCAGCGCCAGATATTCGCGATGCATGCTGCGAGCCTGCAACTGCCTTACGAGACTGGTCTGGGCCAGTTCGGTACGCGCTACGACCAAAATGCCGGAGGTGTCTTTATCGAGGCGATGCACAATACCGGCACGCGGTACGCGCGCTAGTTCGGGGTAACGGTACAACAAGCCATTAAGCAAGGTGCCGCTCCAGTTCCCCGCCCCAGGATGGGTCACCATGCCTGCTGGTTTATCAACAATGACCCAATGCTCGCTTTCTTCCAGCACGCCGAATTCCAGCGGCTCAGCCGTAAAAGCAAGCTCTTCAGGCGCTTGTTGCGGCTGAACATGGATGATATCGCCGGGCCCCACAAGCTGTCTGATTTTCGCAGGCTGACCATTCATTAAAACGTGGCCGCTTTCTATCCAGCCCTGCAGGCGACTACGACTGTGCTGGGGCAACAACTGGGCAAGCGTTTTGTCCAGCCGCTCAGTCGCTGCCGTGACGCCAAGCCGGAAAACCAGGGGCTCAGCCAGCTGGTGTTCGCCTGTTGTTTCCCCAGCGACAGGAGAAAGATTTGACGGCATATAGGAGTCGCTTTCAGATTCGTGGTCACGCATGATGTTCGATCATATAATTAGCCCGCTATGCTAACACCGAGGATCCTCACGTGACATCGACTCTTTCCGCCATCCTACGCCGGTTGCGCCATGCAACCCTCATGTTTTTCATGGCGGCGCTCATCGCTGGCTGCGGCACAACCAAACCCGAACTGGATCCCACTGCAGGCTGGACCGCTGAGCGCTTGTATCGCGATGCGCGCGAAGCCATGAGCTCAGGCAGTTGGAAAACTGCGCGTACGCGACTGGAAGCCATTGAGGCACGCTACCCCTTTGGCACCTATGCCCAGCAGGCCCTGATCGACCAAGCGTATATCAACTGGAAAGACGACGAGCCGGAACAGGCTCTGGCTGCCATCGACCGTTTTGAGCAGCAATATCCTAACCATCCGGGCAGTGACTACATGCTGTACCTGAAGGGGCTGATCACTTTCACCCCCCCCAGCGCCGCCTTCAGTCATCTCACCAAACAAGATCCGGCAGAGCGCGACCCCAAGGGCCTGCGAGAATCGTATGATTCTTTTAACCAGCTGATAGCACGCTACCCTGACAGCCGCTATGCAGCCGACGCTCGCAAACGGCTCACCTGGTTGGTGGATACCATTGCTCGCAACGAAGTGTATGTGGCGGAATACTATTACCGACGCGGCGCCTATGTGGCTGCCGCCAACCGTGCCCAAACCGTCATCACCGACTTCGAAGGCGTGCCGATTGCCGAAAAAGCGCTGTACATCATGTACTTATCGTACGATGCTCTCGGCCTTGCAGAACTGCGCGACGACGCCAAGCGCGTGCTCGACCTGAACTTCCCCGACAGCATCTATTACACCCAGGGGCTGGACGAACCCACTAACTACTGGAACCCAGTCAACTGGTTCTAGTGTCTGGTCGGCCTAGGCCTTAGCCCCCGCTAGGGCGGCCGCACCTTTTGAAGCAGCTTCGTCATTCAGGCCCGGTTGGGCCCGGTTGGGCCTGCTTGGCTCCACGCTCCAAAAAAGCTTGCGCCTGGGCCGTGTCACGGGTCCGGGCAAACGGCGGCAAGCCACGCCATAGCAACCGCCCGTAGCGCTTTTCCACCATGCGGGCGTCGGCAACTAGCAACACACCCCAATCACGCTCGGTACGAATCAAACGCCCTGCCCCTTGCTTCAATGCAATTGCGGCCTCGGGAAGCTGATATTCCATAAAGGGGTTGCCGCCGCGCTCCCGGCAGGCCCGTAAGCGGGCTTCCAGTACTGGATCGTCGGGCGGCGCAAACGGCAGTTTGTCGATGGCCACCAGCGTCAGGGCATCACCCGGCACATCAATACCTTCCCAGAAACTGGCGCTGCCCACCAAGACCGCATTACGCGCCTGAGCGAAGCGTTCCAGCAACATGCGACGCGACATCTGACCCTGACGCAACAATGGCCGGTCGATATCATGGTCTTCAAAATGTTCTTGCAGCAGATCAGCAAGATGGTCTACCGAACGCAGTGTCGTGCATAAAACCAACACACCGCCTGGGCAGGCCTGAATCAGCGGCAATAACAAATCGGCAAAACGCGGATTGAACTCACGCGAATGCGCTTCCGGCAAACCGGCAGGCACGCACAACAGCCCTTGAGTCTGATAGTCGAAAGGCGACTCCCATCGTGCGGTACGTGCTTCCCACAACCCTAATTGGCGCGTGAAATGGCCGAAATCGCCATGAACTGAAAGTGTGGCGGACGTCATCACCCACGCCTGCCCTTTAGAGCGGTAGCGCGAGAAAATTTTGGCTACGGAAAGCGGCGCACTATGCATGCGCATGTGGTGTGTGCCCTGTTCGAGCCAGCGCACGGCTTCGCCTGCTTCGCTGCGGCTGTCAGCCAAAGCATCGTTACCGTCGCGATCTGGCTGGCTCCATTGGAACAAACGCGCTCGCAATTCGAGCGCCGTGCGCGAAGCTGCCATCAGGTCGGGATGCTTTTCCGCCACCACCCCCAGTAGGGCGATGACGCGATCCAGAGCCTGCAACAAATCGTCCAGTGCCTGATCAAACGGCTCTGGATCAGGTATGGCGTAAAAAGTGGCCTTCTGTCCCGGCATGCTCGCCACGGCTGCCGAAGCCAGCCGTAATTCACGCACTGCCGTTTCTACCGTACCGGCTGCCTGCGCCCAGTTGGTGGACTCTCGAGCATAGGCCAGCCCGGCAGCCTGTATGGCGCGGCAAAGATCCAATAACTGATGCGCTGACACACTCGTACCAAGAAAGCGCGTTGCAACATCCGGCAATTGATGGGCTTCATCAAACACGACGACATCCACACTGGGCAGGAGATCAGTGATCCCTTCTTCCCGTAAAGCCAGGTCAGCCATGAATAGCGCATGATTCACTACCACCAGGTCGGCTTCTTGCGCCTGACGCCGCGCTTTCAGAACAAAGCAGTCTTTGACATGGGGGCAGTCCTGCCCCAGGCAGTTTTCGCGAGTGGAAGTGACGCGGCTCCAGATGTCTGCATCTTCCGGAACCTCGGCCAAATCACTACGGTCACCCGTGCGGCTACGCCCGGCAAACACCGTAATGGCGCGCAGCTGCGAGATCTCGCTGCGGGAACGCAAAGCGCGATCGTCCTGCTGCAGGCGTTCCAAGTGGTAGTGGCACACATAATTGCCCCGACCTTTCAGCAGAGCAACCGTGATGGGCAACTCCAGCGCCTTACGCAAGCGTGGCAGGTCGCGTCGGAACAATTGGTCCTGCAAGGTACGCGTGCCCGTCGATACCAAGACTTTTACGCCGCTCAGGAAGGCGGGCACCAGATAAGCCCAAGTTTTACCCGTACCCGTGCCTGCCTCGGCCACCAGCGTCGCCCGGTCACGAATGGCTTCTTCTATGGCACGCGCCATTTCCAGCTGCGCTTCGCGCGGGCGATAACCAGGGTCGGCCGCCGCCAAGGGGCCTTGTGGAGAAAATATGTGGTCGAGATCTAGAGCGAACATGGCGGAATGATAACGCCGCCAAGAAAATCCGGCGCGAAATGCGAGATGCATAAATCCGCCTTATGGCAAAATGCTCCGTTCTCTGCTTTGAATAAAAGAAACATGAATCACCCTGAAACGCCTGAAGCGACACCGGATTTCTCCTCTGACCCCGCCCGCATCATTGAGCAGCTTGCTGATGAACTGGCCGTGCGTCCGGCACAGATTGCCGCCACGGTGCAATTGCTTGACGAAGGGGCCACCGTTCCATTTATCGCCCGCTACCGTAAAGAAGTGACCGGCGGGCTGGATGACACGGTGTTGCGGAATCTGGAAGTACGGTTGATTTATGTGCGAGAACTTGAGGCTCGCCGCACCGCCATTCTTGAGTCCATTCATAGCCAGGGCAAGCTGACGCCTCAGTTGCAGGTGGAAATCGAAGCAGCCGACGCCAAGCAGCGGCTGGAAGACCTTTACGCCCCTTACAAGCCCAAGCGTCGCACGCGCGCCCAGATCGCCCGTGAAGCCGGGCTGGAACCCTTGGCCGACGCCATCCTGGCGCAACCAGGCTGCGACCCAGCCGAACTGGCCGAAGGCTATCTGAACCCCGAAGCCAAGATCACCGATGCCAAGGCGGCATTGGATGGCGCTCGCGACATTCTGGCTGAACGTTACGCAGAAGACGCAGACCTGCTGGCCAACCTGCGCGACTACCTTTGGAACACCGGCTTGCTATATTCCAAGGTTGTGGAAGGCAAGGAAGAAGAAGGCGCGAATTTCCGCGACTGGTTTGAGTTCAGCGAGCGTTTGCGCAGCCTGCCCTCTCATCGTGTACTGGCCCTGCTGCGTGGCCGCCAGCAAGGCGTGCTTGACCTGCGCATCGGCTTGGAAGCCGAGCTTGAAGAGCAGGCGCCGCATCCTTGCATTAGCCGGATTGCCGAACACCTCAAGCTGGACGCCCGTTTCGACCTCCAGGCGCCCGCACGCGAGCGCTGGCTGGGCGAAGTGTGTCGCTGGACATGGCGAGTCAAGCTATTGACCTCTTTCGAAACGGAATTCATTACCCGCCTGCGCGAATCAGCAGAAGAAGAAGCCATTCGCGTGTTTGCGGCCAACCTAAAAGACCTGCTGCTGGCTGCGCCGGCCGGCCCCAAAGCGGTGTTAGGGCTGGACCCAGGCATTCGCACCGGCGTGAAAGTCTGCGCCATCGACCCAACAGGAAAACTGCTGGATACCGCCACCATCTTTCCCTTTGAACCGCGTCGCGACCGCGAGGGGAGCCTGCGCACACTAGCCACCCTGGCTAAACGACACAATATTGAGCTGGTTGCCATCGGCAACGGCACTGCGTCGCGCGAAACAGAAAAACTGGTCGCCGACTTGCAGCAGGCTCACCCCGAACTGGGGCTGACCCGCATTGTGGTGTCTGAGTCCGGTGCATCGGTGTATTCGGCGTCCGAGCTGGCCGCCCTGGAATTTCCTGACCTGGATGTCAGCCTGCGTGGCGCGGTGTCGATTGCCCGCCGCCTGCAAGACCCCCTGGCGGAACTGGTCAAGATCGAACCCAAAGCGATTGGCGTGGGCCAATATCAACACGATGTCAATCAACGTGAACTGGCCCGCTCATTGGACGCTGTTATTGAAGATTGCGTGAACGCGGTCGGAGTCAACGTCAATACGGCATCTGCCCCGCTGCTGGCTCAGGTGTCGGGCTTAAACGCCGGGCTGGCCCGCAACATCGTGGCTTACCGAAATGAAAGCGGCGCCTTCCCCAACCGTAAGGCCTTGATGAAGGTGCCGCGTTTTGGCGAAAAAGCCTTTGAACAAGCTGCCGGTTTTCTGCGTATTCCCGATGGCGACAACCCTCTGGATGCTTCTGCCGTTCACCCGGAAGCCTATCCCGTGGTGGAACGTATTCTGTCACGCATCCAGGCCGACGCACGCAGCATCATGGGCAAGGCCGGCGCACTGAAGGGTTTGTCACCATCAGATTTCACAGACGAACGCTTTGGCCTGCCCACCGTCAAGGACATATTCTCTGAACTTGAGAAACCCGGGCGCGACCCGCGGCCCGAGTTCAAGACAGCGCAATTCATGGAAGGCGTCAACACCATTCAAGACCTTACGCCCGGCATGATTCTGGAAGGCGTGGTGACTAACGTCGCCAACTTCGGCGCGTTTGTTGATGTAGGCGTGCATCAGGACGGGTTGGTGCATATTTCAGCCTTGTCTGACTCCTTTGTGAAAGATCCGCGCGACGTTGTGCGCGTGGGGCAAACCGTAAAGGTGAAAGTGCAGGAAGTGGATGTGGCGCGTAAGCGCATTGGCCTGACCATGCGTTTGAACGATGATTCTGCACCGGTAAGGCGAGGCGGAGATAGCGACACTGCGCGGCCGTCACGAGGCGGCCGGTCCCAGGCGGGCGAGCGCCGGGGCGCGGGGCGCAACGGCGGGCGCGAGGCCCGTCCGGAACCCTCCGGCGCCATGGCTGCGGCCTTTGCCAAACTCAAGCGTTAAGTTCGGTGTCGATGACCCCCGCCAGCAAAGCAAAGGCGGGGCCGATTTCCTCTTCACGTACACAGGCATAGCCTAGAACCAGCCCCTTCTTCGCCCGCTCTGGCTGCAAGTAGTACATGCTAAGCGGGCGAGCCATCAGGCCGCGCAAATAAGCTTCGCGGCAAATACGGACATCGTCCACGTGGTCGGGAAGCGCCAAAACCAGGTGCAGCCCGGCTTTATCGCCCACAACTTTGAATCGTGACCCGTAGTGCGCCTGCACGGCGACAATTAAACGGTCGCGCCGGGCCGCATAGAGCGAACGCATACGCCGCATATGCGAGCTGACAAACCCTTCTCGCAGGAATTCAGCCATCACGGCCTGCGTCATCAACTGCCCTTCCCGAAATAGGTCAGCCAAGCCGGAAGCCAGGGCTTGGGCCACTGACGTCGGCGCAACCGCATAGCCCAGGCGCAAACCTGGATAGAGCGTTTTGCTGAAGCTGCCCGCGTAAATGACGAGAGCCGCTTCATCCAAGCCTTGCAAGGATGGCAAAGGCCGCGCCCCGTACCGGAAATCGCTGTCGTAATCGTCCTCAAGAACCCAACAATTGTGTTGACGGGCATATTCGAGAATTCGCCGCCGCCGCGCCAAGCTCATTACCACGCCCAGCGGGTACTGGTGCGACGGTGTCACCACAATCAGGCGCGGGGGCTGGCGCATCTGCTCATTGGTCGGATTCATTCCTTCAGAATCCACTGGAATGCCGACCACATCCAGGCCATGGGAAAGCAGAATATTGCGTATCCCCCAGTAGGCCGGATCTTCCACCCAGACCCTGTCGCCGGGGTCGCACAGCAGCCGTGTCACGATATCCAAAGCCTGATGAATACCGGAGGTCACCAGAACCTGACCGGCATCCCCATTGACTGACCGGGACGCACGCAAGTAATCGCTGAGTGCTTGCCGTAGGGGCGGATAACCCCCTGAAGGCGCATAGCTAAGAAGTTCGGGCCGCAGCTTACGCCAATGCCGGTTATGAATACGCAACCACTGCTGCACCGGGAATTCTGTCACATCGGGTACGCCCGCCATAAAGGCGCCATGCTGGCGCTCGGAATAGCCCAGAGACGCCATCAACCGTTCTCCGCGCTTGGATAGGTTGCGGCTCTCGCCCACGGTGGGATCGACCTCGGAGCCCGCACCCACAGGCGCCGCCTCAACGGGTAAGTCGTGGCTGATATCTTCGACGAAAGTTCCGCGGCCAACGGCGGCCGAGACATAGCCTTCTTCTGCTAATTGTTCGTAGGCTTGCAGAACCGTATTACGGGAAATGGCGAGATCCCCCGCTAATTCCCGACTCGCAGGCAAACGGGTTCCTGCCCGCACATGACCTTCCAGAATACCTTGACGCAACAGACGATAAAGCTGCCGGTAAGCAGGTTCGCCTGATTTCCTGCGGAACCATTGCTGCAACCACTCGCTCAATGCACGCGGATTCAAAAATTGGCCCTATTAAATTTTAATAAATGGACCTTTATTGTAGACCACAGAAACTCTATAGTTTGGCCATACATAAAAAGATACAAATCCTCTTAGGAGTGAGACATGACTCAGCACAACTGGCCGCAACGCCAGCGCAACGCTATTCCGAATGGCATTGGCATTACTTGCAGCTTCTACGCAGAGCGGGCGCAAAATGCCGAAATCTGGGATACCGACGGCAACCGCTACATTGATTTCGCGGCGGGCATCGCTGTCAATAATACGGGGCATCGCCACCCTCGCATCATTGAAGCCATCAGCAAACAGCTCGAACGTTTCACCCACACTGCCTTCCAGGTTGCGCCCTACCACGCTTACATCGAGCTCGCAGAAAAAATCAATGCGCTCACCCCGGGCGACCACGCCAAGAAAACAGGCTTCTTCACTACCGGCGCCGAAGCGGTTGAGAACGCGGTGAAAATCGCCCGCGCTGCAACGGGCCGCAGCGGCGTCATTGCTTTTTCAGGGGCGTTCCATGGCCGCACCCTGCTGGGCATGGCTTTAACGGGCAAGGTCCATCCCTACAAGGCCGGCTTCGGCCCCTTCCCCGCCGAAATCCACCATGCGCCCTTCCCCAACGCCTTGCATGGCATCAGTGTGGAAGACGCCCTTGCCGGGCTGGACTTCCTGTTCCAGAACGACATTGATCCGGCGCGTGTTGCGGCCATCATCATCGAGCCTGTGCAAGGCGAAGGCGGCTTCAATGTCGCACCAGCCGAATTCCTGCAAGCCCTGCGCCGCATCTGCGACGAACACGGCATTTTGCTGATCGCCGACGAAGTTCAGACGGGCTTTGCACGCACCGGACGCATGTTTGCCGTCGAGCACGCCGGGGTCGTCCCCGACCTCATCACCATGGCCAAGAGCCTGGCCGGCGGCATGCCATTGTCAGCCGTGTGCGGGCGCGCGGAAGTCATGGACGCCGCTCCCATTGGCGGCTTGGGCGGCACCTATGCGGGCAACCCGCTGGCCCTGGCTTCGGCCTTGGCAGTGCTGGATATCATCGAAGATGAATCGCTGGTCTCGCGCGCCAACGACCTTGGCGAACGCTTGCGCAACACGTTGGAATCCCTGCGTGTGGCGGTGCCTCAGATTGCCGACATACGCGGCCTGGGCGCCATGGTTGCCGTGGAGTTCCAGAAGCCGGACAGCAAGCAACCCGACGCCGACTTCACACGTCAGGTGCAGCAACGCGCCATGGAAAATGGGCTCATTCTCTTGAGCTGCGGCAGTCATGGCAATGTCATCCGCTTCCTCTTCCCGCTGACAATCGAAGACGCTGTGCTGGACGAAGGCCTGCACATTCTGGCCAAAGCCCTGCGTGGCTGACCCTTTGCCGCGGCAGCAGCTTCCCGCTAAGGGTGGCGCCGCGGCCTTGAGCAAGGCGACACGATGAATACTTTCGTCCCAAAAAAAGACGACCAGCCACTTGTCAGTTTTCGCAATGTCCAGAAGTCATACGACGGCGAAACTCTGGTCGTCAAGAATCTGAACCTGGATATCCACAGTGGAGAATTCCTCTCGCTGCTGGGGCCTTCAGGTTCGGGCAAGACGACTTGTCTGATGATGCTGGCCGGTTTTGAATTCCCTTCTGCCGGTGACATTGTTCTGGACGGCCAGAACCTGAACAGAGTTCCGCCGCATAAACGCGATATCGGCATGGTGTTCCAGAACTATGCCCTATTCCCCCACCTTACGGTGGAACGCAACGTGGAATACCCCCTGAAGGTGCGGCGCGTCAGTGCCGACGAGCGTCGCAAACGGGTTGCAGCCGCTTTAGAAATGGTGCAAATGGGCGCGTTCGGCAAGCGTTACCCACGCCAGCTTTCAGGCGGTCAGCAGCAGCGTATTGCCCTGGCCCGCGCCTTGGTGTTCGACCCAAAGCTGGTGTTGATGGACGAACCACTGGGCGCTCTGGATAAACAACTGCGCGAACACATGCAGTTGGAACTCAAAGCCCTACACCGTTCGCTGGGCATTACTTTTGTCTATGTGACGCACGACCAGAGCGAAGCCCTGACCATGTCCGACCGTGTGGCAGTATTCGATCAAGGCGTGATTCAGCAAGTATCCAGCGCCGACACGCTGTATGAACTGCCGGCCAACCGCTTCGTGGCCGGGTTTGTGGGCGACTGCAACCAGTTGCCCGGCACCGTTGAACAAGCCTCTGGCGAACTTTGCACAGTACGCCTGAACGACGGCTCGGCCATACAGGCGCTCAATGTGCAAAATCTGCACGCGGGCGCCCCTTGCATTCTGGCGGTCCGCCCCGAACGCATCAAACTGGCCCACCAGGCCACCGACAACGCGGTGAGCGCCCGCACGCTCGACACCGTGTACTTCGGAGACCATATCCGGCTGCGCTGCGAGGCGGCCGGCTCTCCTCCCCTTTCCGTCAAGCTGGCACTTGGAGACCACGCCGGCCTGAATGGGCTAGCCCCTGGAGCGCCTGTATACCTGCAGGCTCAGCCAGAGCATATACGCGCTTTTGCGCCCTAAGTCGCTTCACTTCCTTCAACGACAAAACTACTGAGACAAAAGGATGCAACGACCATGAAATTCAAAACCTCACTTCTTGCCATCGGCCTGGGTACGGCTCTGCTGAGCCATTCCGCCCTCGCCCATGACCTCACCATCGTCAACTTCGGTGGCGCAAGCGGCGAAGCCCAGCAAATCGCCTTTATTGACCCCTTGAAGGAAAAACTTGGCATCAACATCCTCAACGTGGCCTACAACGGTGAGCAGGCCAGGGTGAAAGCCATGGTCGAAACGAACAACGTTGTATGGGATGTTGTTGAAGTCGAAACCGCTGACATCGGGCGCGGCTGTGACGAGGGCTACTACGAACAACTGGACTGGAGCAAGCTGCCCAAGGACGAAATCATGCCCGAAGCCGTCCATGCTTGCGGCGTTGGCACCTTTGTCTGGTCCACGGTTCTGGCCTACAACGCTAAAAACCTGCCGAAAACCCCTTCCAGCTGGGCGGATTTCTGGGATGTTGAAACCTTCCCCGGCAAGCGTGCTCTGCGTAAAGGCGCACGCTACAACATGGAATTCGCACTCATGGCCGACGGCGTGCCACCGTCTGAAGTCTATGACGTACTGAGCACGCCCGAAGGTGTAGACCGCGCCTTTGCCAAACTCGACCAGCTCAAGCCGCACATCCAGTGGTGGGAAGCCGGCGCCCAGCCGATTCAAATGTTGGCTGCGGGCGACGTGACCATGTCTAGCGCCTATAACGGCCGCATCGAAGCCGCTAACAATGAGGGTCAGGATCTCAGCATCGTATGGAACGAAAGTATCTACGACCTTGATTACTGGGTGATTCCTACGGGTTCCCCCAATAAGGAGCAGGCTTACGAATTTATTCGCCACGCTTCTTCGGTCGATGCACAGAAAGCCTTTGCCGCTGAAATCGCCTATGGGCCGATCAATAAACAGGCGATTGCTGAACTCGACCCCAAACTGCTGGCCAACCGCCCCAATGCGCCTGAGAACATCAAGAACGCCTTATTGTCCGGCTATGAGTTCTGGGTGGATCACGGCGAAGAACTCGACCAGCGCTTCTCGGCCTGGAGCGCCCGCTAAACGCCATGGCAACCACCACCCTAGGAACAACGCCCGCAGCTAAGCTGCGGCGTTCCGGCGCCAAAGCCGGGAACCGCCGCAAACTGCGGGCTGTCGCCCTCATCGCACCGCTCGCGGTCTTCCTGTTGGCCATCTTTGTTGTGCCCATTGCCACCTTGCTATTGCGGGCAGTGGACAACCCGGAGGTGGTGGATGCATTGCCGCGCACCATTGAGGCTCTGGTTGATTGGGACGGCTATTCCACGCCGCCGGACGCCGCCTATATGGCATTGCTGCAAGATTTGCAGGCTACCAAGGACACCCCGGCGGCAGGCGGGCTGGCCCGGCGTCTCAACCACGAAATCAGCGGCTACCGCTCTTTATTGTTCAAGACCATTCGCAACGTGCCGTTTGATGATGCCATCGCGTCCGACGCCGCCCGTGTGCGTGAACGTTTCCTAGCCATCGATAAGCGCTGGGGCGAACCGCCGTACTGGCAGTCCATCGCACGCAACGACAGCCGGTGGTCTCCTTACTACCTGCTGGCAGCCCTCGACCTCAAACAGGAACCCGATGGAAGTATCTCCAAAGTAGATCCTAGCACTTCCGTTTTCCTGGATATTTTCAAGCGTACCTTTGTCATCAGTGGCGTGGTCACCCTGCTAACGCTGGCGCTGGGCTTTCCGCTGGCATACTGGATCAGCCAACTTCCGACTCGCAAGGCCAATCTGGTCATGATCTGCGTACTGATCCCTTTCTGGACATCGGTGCTGGTGCGCATCGCCGCCTGGGTCGTGCTGTTGCAGCGTCAGGGTCTGATCAACAGCGCATTGATGAATATCGGGCTGACCGACGAACCCATTGAACTGCTGTTCAATCGCTTGGGTGTTTATATCGCCATGACGCACATTCTGCTGCCCTTCATGGTTCTACCCATCTACAGCAGCATGCAATCCATTCCACCCACTTATCAGCGCGCCGCTGTGTCGTTGGGCAGTCACCCCTTCGCCGCTTTCTGGCGGGTGTATGTCCCACAGACGTATCCGGGCGTCGCGGCGGGCGCACTGTTAGTGTTCATTATCAGCGTCGGTTATTACATTACGCCTGCATTGCTGGGCGGCCCGGGCGACCAGATGATCAGCTATTACGTTGCTTACTTCACTAACCAGACCATCAACTGGGGTATGGCAAGCGCGTTGGGCTTTCTGCTACTGGTTGGCACCTTACTGCTCTATTCACTGTACCGCCGCCTGTCGGGCCGCGAACTTGGACTGGGATAATCATGAAAACACATGCCCTTCCTCCCTACACTTCCTTGGTAGAGCGAATCTGGCGGCAGGTACTGCGTGGGCTGTGTCTGCTTACCCTGGTGTTCCTGCTGCTGCCGGTGCTGGTCATCATCCCGCTGTCGTTCAGCAGCGGCAGCCTGTTGCTCTACCCCATACCGGAGTTTTCTCTCAAGTGGTACCAGGCGCTGCTGCAATCAGAAGATTGGATGCGTGCCACCCGCAACAGCTTCATTGTGGCGCCCGCCGCCACCTTGATTGCCACGGTGCTAGGCACCATGGCGGCCATTGGCCTGAACCAAGCGAAATTCCCGGGCAAGGGCCTGCTAATGGCGGTACTCATTTCCCCGATGATTGTGCCCTTAGTGGTGGTGGGGGTAGGGATTTATCTGTTCTACGCCCCTTATGGGCTGGCTAATAGCTATACCGGGCTGATTCTTTCTCATGCCGCTCTGGGTGCGCCGTTTGTGCTCACCACAGTCAGCGCCACCTTACAAGGGTTCGATCACAACCTGGTGCGGGCCGCTAACAGCCTGGGCGCCAATGCCATCTACAGCTTCTTTACGGTGTCGCTGCCCTTGATTGCGCCAGGTGTGATCGCGGGAGCCTTATTCGCATTTGCCACATCATTCGATGAAGTCGTGGTCACGCTGTTCTTAGCTGGCCCTCAACAGGTGACATTGCCACGCCAGATGTTTACCGGCATACGCGAAAACATCAGCCCCATCATCGCCGCAGTGGCAACCGTGTTAATTATTCTGTCCACTACTTTGTTGCTCACTCTGGAATGGCTGCGTGGCCGCGCTCAGGCCCGCGCCACCCGACCCGCGACATCAGAATAACGTTCAGAAAGAACGCTGAAAGCACCCGCCTGCCGGGCAAAACCGGCAGGTGGGAATGCTGCAGGCTTAATCGCCCATAGAAGCCAGTGCGGCTTCGACATCGGCAGCCACCTCTTCGGCGTACTGACACACCACGCGGCCATCCAATCTGACACTGACCATGCCGCCCTCTTGCGCAGCCATACTTTGCAAAGCCTGTGGCTGTTGCAATGCCTTGATCGCCGCTCCCGCTGCTTTCGGATCATCAAAGGGTTCCGAAAGCAGAAGCTCGACGCCATCCGCGCCAATCAGGCGGAAGCGGAACTTGCCGCCTTCATCACGAAAACTCACAAAGCGGGCCGCCTTACCTTTGGACTTGGTCGTGGACGGAGCCGCTGCCGCACTCACGGAAATACTGCGGCACAAGCCGACGGCCTCGCGCAGGCGCTCAATAAACGGGACGGACAGCTTACGCGCTTTGACAGCCCCGGCTTGCAGAATGTCTTCAAGACGGTCAGGGCGAGAAATCAGATCGGCATAGCGTTCACGCATAGGGCCAAGCTCGGCATCCAGCAATTCACAAAGCTGTGTTTTAGCTTCACCCCAAGCCAGCCCGTCTTCCAGCGCCTGCTTAAATGTCGCTGCCTGTTCGCGCGAGGAAAAAGCCCGGTACAAGGTAAACAGGTGTGAGCTTTCCGCATCCTTGGGTTCGCCTGGCCCACGCGAATCGGTGACGATACGCATGACCGCCGCACGCATGGCTTTGCTGCCGCCTTCAAACAGCGGAATCGTGTTGTCGTAGCTCTTGGACATCTTGCGCCCATCCAGGCCCGGCAGCGTGGCGACATCATCATCTACCTGCACTTCAGGCAGCACGAAAAGGTCTTCGCCCTGGCCATACAGGTGGTTGAAACGCTGGGCAATATCGCGAGCCATTTCCAGGTGCTGGATCTGGTCGCGGCCGACCGGCACCTTGTTCGCATTGAACATCAGGATATCGGCCGCCATGAGAACCGGGTAGGAAAACAGCCCCATGGTCACGCCGTCATCTTCATCAACATTGCGTGCCACGTTTTGATCAACCGCAGCTTTGTATGCATGGGCCCGGTTCATCAGGCCCTTGGCTGTTACGCAGGTCAACATCCAGCAGAGTTCGGGAATTTCTGGAATGTCTGATTGACGATAAAAGGTCACGCGTTCAGGGTCCAGCCCTGCCGCCAGCCAGGTCGCTGCAATCTCAAGGCGTGAACGGGCTATGCGGGCAGGCTCGTCGCACTTAATGAGTGCGTGGTAATCCGCCATGAAGTAGAAAGCATCGACGTCTGGGCGGGTACTGGCTTGAATGGAAGGCCGGATCGCACCAGCGTAGTTACCCAGGTGAGGAGTGCCGGTGGTCGTAATGCCGGTGAGGACTCGCGTATTCATATTGTTCGACTGTGAATGGGCAGTAAGGGGCCGCGCCTATAAAGCGACGGCGGCCCGACGTTCGGATTCCAGGTATTCACGTGACTGCATCTCGACAATGCGCGACACAGTGCGGTGGAACTCATTGGACATAGGCCCGTCAGTATAGAGCTCTTCCGGCGGACATTCGGCCGACATGATGAGCTTGACCTTGTGGTCGTAAAACACATCAATCAGCCAGGTGAAACGCCGTGCTTCTGAAGCCTGACGCGCCGTCATACGAGGCACATCGGACAAAATCACCGCTTCAAAACGGGTTGCAAGTTCCAGATAATCGTTCTGCGAACGGGGCGTACCGCATAGCGTATCGAAGTCAAACCAAACAATGCTGCCAGCCAGCGCAATGGCAGTCAGCTCGCGGTTTTCAATTTCCAGCACCGGCTCCATCGGCGCCGTATCAGACAGGCGCTCAAAGTCGGCACGCAATTGGGCTGTAGTTTCCTCGCCAAGCGGTGTGAGGTAAGCCCGAACCTGCTCCAGGCTGCGGCGCCGGTAATCCACCCCCGTATCTACATTGAGTATATCCATCTGATTCTTAATCAGACGAATAGCAGGCAGGATACGGTCGCGATGCAGGCCGTCCGGGTACAGGGTGTCGGGCTCGTAGTTGGAAGTCATGATGAAGGACGTACCATGCTCGAACAAATGCAGCAGCAGCTTGTGAAGAATCATAGCGTCGGCGACATCCGACACATGGAATTCATCGAAGCAGATCAGCCGATAGCGCTTGGCGATGCGGCGCGCCACTTCCTCTAGCGGGTCTTGTTGGCCGCGCACTTTTTTAAGTTCGGCATGTACACCGCGCATGAACTCGTGAAAATGCAAACGGGTTTTGCGCTTGACCGGCACCGTTAGATAGAAGGCATCCATGATGAAGCTCTTGCCTCGCCCCACCCCGCCCCATAAGTAAACGCCGCGCGGCACGGCGGGCCGTTTGAGCAGTTTTTTGATGCGTGAAGACCGCGCTTTCTTGAAACTGATCCATTCGTCGTAATAACGCTGGAGACGATCAATGGCCGCTTCTTGAGCGGCATCAGGCTGATACCCGCGCTCGGCAAGCGCCTTGCGGTAATACTCGCGTACGTTCATGAAATGCCAAACTTGAAAGAAAAAAGGGCGGAACTGCGGCCGCCCTTTTTGAACTATGCCGGGCCAGGAGCCCCCCGTAAACGGAGGTTGCTGCCTGGCGACGGCACTTCCCGAAAAACTCGGGAATCATCACAAGATGCCCAATCGCTTAAAAATTCAGCGTGCGCTTGTCTACAGCCAGTGCTGCTTCCTTGACTGCTTCGGACAGCGTCGGGTGAGCATGGCAGATGCGTGCGATGTCTTCGGCTGCGCCACGGAATTCCATAATGGTGACGGCTTCAGCGATGAGTTCGGAAGCAGTCGGCCCAATGATGTGCACACCCAGAACTTCGTCCGTCTTGGCGTCGGCCAGGATCTTCACGAAGCCGGTTGTGTCACCCAGTGCACGCGCGCGACCATTGGCCATGAAGGGGAAGCTGCCGGCCTTGTAGGCTACGCCATCCTTCTTGAGCTGCTGTTCATTGCGGCCCACCCAGGCAATTTCAGGCGAGGTGTAAATTACCGACGGAATCGTGTCGAAGTTAACATCACCGTACTGGCCGGCAATGCGCTCAGCCACTGCCACACCTTCGGACTCTGCCTTATGCGCCAGCATGGGGCCGCGCACCACGTCGCCAACGGCCCAGACGTTGGGCAGGTTGGTGCGGCACTCGTCGTCCACTGCAATAAAGCCACGCTCATCAAGCTTGAGGCCCACGGCTTCGCCATTCAGACCCTGTACATTGGGCACACGGCCAATCGAAACGATGAGCTTATCAACGGAGAGCTTGTGCTCTTCGCCCTTGGCATCGGTGTATTCAAGAGATACACCCTTGGACGATGTTTTAACTTCGTCGATCTTGACGCCGGTTTCGATCTTCAGGCCTTGCTTGGTAAATGCCTTGAGGGCCTCTTTGGCAACCTGCTGATCGGCCACTGCCAGGAAGTCAGGCATGGCTTCGAGCACGGTGACTTCCGCACCCAGACGACGCCACACGCTGCCCAGTTCCAGGCCGATTACGCCAGCACCAATGACGCCCAGCTTTTTGGGAACCGAAGGAATGCTCAGGGCGCCGTCATTGGACAGCACCGTGGTTTCGTCAAATTCCAGGCCGGGCAGCTGACGGGGGGTCGAGCCAGTCGCTACGACAACGTGCTTGGCGACGAGTTCTTCTTCGTCCTTGCCTTCTACCTTGATGCTCCAGCCGCCATCAACCTTGCTGGAGAATGCGCCGGTACCGTGGAAGAAGCTGATCTTGTTCTTCTTGAACAAATACAGAATGCCGTCGTTGTTCTGCTTGACGACGGTATTTTTGCGAGCCAGCAGCTTATCGAGCTTAAGGCTGACGCCCTTAACTTCGATGCCGTGGTCTTCAAAGTGCTCTTTGGCCTGCTCGTAGTGCTCAGACGACTGCAGCAAGGCTTTGGAAGGAATGCAACCTACGTTGGTGCAGGTGCCACCGGGTGCGGGCTTGCCATCGGCGGTGCTGGCTGCGTCAACGCAGGCGACTGTCATGCCCAGTTGTGCTGCGCGAATGGCTGCGATGTAGCCGCCGGGGCCTGCACCAATCACCACGAGATCAAATTGTTTTGCCATGTTCTTTCTCTGTCTTTGAAATTATTGGAGGGAAACGCTCACGATGACGCCAAGGAAAAACCCCGGCGGGCCGAACTCAGAAAACACTGGATTCAGCCTTGCCGGGGCAGATCAGGCGCCCTGGAGCATTAGACGTCCAGCAGCAGACGCTGCGGGTCTTCCAGTGCTTCCTTCATGGCCACCAGCGACAGCACGGCTTCGCGGCCGTCGATGATGCGGTGGTCATAGGACAGTGCCAGATAGTTCATCGGGCGGATGACGATTTGGCCGTTTTCCACAACCGGGCGTTCCTTGGTGGCATGAATGCCCAAGATGGCCGACTGAGGCGGGTTGATGATGGGGGTGGACAACATGGAACCGAACACGCCGCCGTTGGAGATCGAGAAGGTACCGCCGGTCAGCTCATCAAGCGTCAGCTTGCCGTCGCGAGCACGGTTGCCGAAGTCGGCGATGGTCTTTTCGATTTCAGCGATGGACATTTGGTCGGCGTTACGCAGAATGGGCACAACCAGGCCACGCGGGCTACCGACAGCGATACCGATGTCGAAGTAGCCGTGGTAGATGATGTCCTTACCGTCAACCGAAGCGTTAACAATCGGGTATTTCTTGAGTGCAGCCACTGCGGCCTTCACGAAGAAGGAGGTAAAGCCCAGCTTCACGCCGTGCTCTTTCTCGAAGCTGTCCTTGTACTTGCGGCGCAGATCCATCACGGCCTGCATATTGACTTCGTTGAAAGTCGTCAGGATGGCGTTTTCTTGCTGGGACTGCAGCAGACGCTCGGCCACGCGAGCACGCAGGCGGCTCATGGGAACACGCTGTTCCGGGCGGCCGTCGAGCGACAGCGTGGGCGGAGCCACGGGTGCGGCAGGCTTCTGTGCCGGCGCGGCAGCAGCGCTGGCGCCAAGCGCGTCGCCCTTGGTAATGCGACCACCACGGCCTGTGCCCTCGATGCTGGCCGGGTCAACACCCTTTTCAGCGAGGATTTTGCCGGCAGCGGGCGAGGTGATAGCGGTAGCGGTGGCAGCAGGCGCGGCAGCCGCAGCGGGCGCCGCTTCGGCAGGCGCTTCAGCCGCAGGCGCTGCTGCAGCGGTGGCCTTGCCTTCGGTATCGATGCGAGCCAGGACTTCGCCTGCGGTCACGGTCGCGCCGTCACCCTTGACGATTTCCTTCAGAACCCCAGCGGCCGGTGCGGGCACTTCCAGCACGACCTTGTCGGTTTCGACTTCGATCAGAATTTCGTCGAGTTCCACTGCTTCACCGGGCTGCTTCTTCCATTCGAGCAAAGTGGCTTCCGAAATCGACTCCGAAAGCTGGGGAACGAGCACATCAGTAATTGCCATATTGGTATCCGTTTCTGGTGTTTTAAGTTTCTGTGAATGTTGATTACTTGGTCAGCATGAAGCCCTTGAACTTGGGCGCCAGCGCGGCTTCGAGCAAGGCGCGTTGCTGCTCGATATGCTTGGCCAGGTAACCCACAGCCGGGGAAGCCGATGCAGCACGGCCTGCGTAGCCGAGCTTCTGGCCTTCCGTCATGTTCTCATACAAGTGGTGCTGAATATAGAACCACGGCCCTTGATTCTTGGGCTCGTCCTGTACCCATACGACTTCCGTGGCATTCGGATACTTGCTGAATTCGGCCTGGAAGGCTTTGTGCGCAAAGGGATACAGCTGTTCCACACGCAAGATGGCGACATCGTTGCGCTCGCCTTCGCGGC
The DNA here is from genome assembly GCF_047501535.1 of Achromobacter sp. F4_2707. Lineage (NCBI taxonomy): Bacteria > Pseudomonadati > Pseudomonadota > Betaproteobacteria > Burkholderiales > Alcaligenaceae > Achromobacter > Achromobacter sp. F4_2707. The sequence goes on along the minus strand of NZ_JAZDRJ010000007.1, from coordinate 104,033 downwards.
GGGCGTTGACGAGGTCATAGTAGACCTTGCCGGAACACACGATGACGCGCTGTACGCCTGCTGGATCGATGCTGGCATCGGCTTCGCCAATAACAGGCAGGAACTGGCCGTTAGCCAAGTCTTCAAGCGGCGACGTAGCGTCTTTGTTGCGCAGCAGCGACTTGGGCGTCAGGATGACGAGCGGCTTACGGAACTGGCGAATCATCTGGCGACGCAACAAGTGGAAGATCTGCGCACCATTGGTGGGCTGGACGACCTGGATGTTGTTGTCGGCGCACAGCTGCAAGAAACGCTCGATACGTGCCGAGGAGTGTTCCGGACCCTGCCCTTCGTAGCCGTGCGGCAACATGAGGGTTAGACCGCAATGACGGCCCCACTTAGCTTCGCCGGAGGTAATGAACTGGTCGATCACAACCTGGGCGCCGTTGACGAAGTCGCCGAACTGGGCCTCCCAAATGGTGAGGGTGTTGGGCTCAGCAGCAGCATAACCGTACTCAAATGCCAGTACTGCTTCCTCAGACAACACAGAGTCGATCACCGTGAATGAAGCCTGATTCTCCGTGACGTTTTGCAGCGGGATATACGTGCCGTCGTTCCAGCGTTCACGGTTCTGATCGTGCAATACCGCGTGACGGTGGGTAAACGTGCCACGGCCGGAATCCTGACCCGTAATGCGGATGGGATAGCCACTGGCAACCAAGGTGGCGAAAGCTAGGTGCTCGGCCATGCCCCAGTCTACACGCGCTTCACCACGCGCCATGGCGCGCCGGTCATTCAGCAGGCGCTTGACCAGCGGGTGAACCGTAAAGCCCTCCGGCACCGTGGTGAGCTTTTCACCGATGCGGGTGAGTTCCGACAGCGGCACAGCGGTGTCGGCGTGATCGGTCCATTTAGCTGTGAGGAACGGAGACCAATCGGTGGCGTACTTGTTCTTGTAATCGGTCAGCACGGGCTCAATGGTACGCTGGCCATCGTCGAGAATCTGACGATAGGCCTTAACCATTTCATCCGGCTCTTCTGCTTGCAGTACGCCTTGCGCAACGAGTTTGTCAGCGTAGAGCTTGCGAGTGCCCGGATGCTTGCTGATGCTTTTGTACATGAGCGGCTGGGTGAGCGAAGGCGTGTCTTGCTCATTGTGGCCCAGCTTACGGAAGCAAACGATATCCACCACGACGTCGTGGCGGAACTTCATGCGGTATTCCAGTGCCAACTGCGTGACAAAGACCACGGCTTCTGGGTCGTCGCCATTGACGTGGAAGACCGGTGCTTCGATCATTTTCACCACGTCGGTGCAATACAGCGTGGAACGTGTATCGCGCGGGTCGGATGTGGTGAAACCGATTTGGTTATTGATAACGATGTGCAGCGTGCCACCCGTGCCATAGCCACGCGTCTGGGCCAGGTTAAGGGTTTCCATAACCACGCCCTGCCCTGCGAAAGCCGCGTCGCCGTGCACCAGAACCGGCAGAACTTGCGTGCCTAGTTCATCACCACGACGATCTTGGCGGGCGCGTGTGCTGCCCTCGACCACCGGGTTAACGATTTCGAGGTGGGAGGGGTTAAACGCCAGCGACAGGTGTACGGGGCCGCCACGCGTGGAAAGGTCGCTGGAGAAACCGTTGTGGTATTTAACGTCGCCGTCGGTCAGGCCTTCTGCGTGCTTGCCTTCAAATTCTGCGAAGAGCTCACCCGGCATTTTGCCCATGATGTTGACGAGCATGTTCAGACGGCCACGGTGAGCCATGCCGACAATGATTTCTTGCACGCCGTTCTCGCCGCCATGATTAACGACTTCGTCCATGCAGGCAATAAAGCTTTCGCCGCCTTCGAGTGAGAAGCGCTTTTGACCGACGTACTTGGTATGCAGGTAGCGCTCCAGGCCTTCGGCTTCCGTGAGCTGCTGCAGAACATTGCGCTTCTCTTCGGGCGTAAACGAGGGCGTACCGTAGGTGGATTCCAGGCGTTCTTGAATCCAGCGCTTGGCGCTAGGGTCGGAGATGTGCATGAATTCTGCGCCAATGCTGCGGCAATAGGTGTCGCGCAGCGCATTGAGCAGATCACGCAAGGTCATGGAATCAGCCTTGGTGAAATAGGTATTAGTTGCAGCGTAGACGCGATCCAGGTCGGCTTCGGTGAGGCCGTAGAACGCAGGATCGAGCTCGGGAATCGTGGGACGCTCGTGGCGCTTCAGCGGGTCGAGGTCAGCGAAGCGCACGCCAAGGGAACGGTAAGCCGCAATGAGCGACTGCACGGAAACCTGTTTGCTGGCTACGGAGAGATCGGGCTCGGGAACATGTGCAACAAAGGCATTAGCCTTGGCACGCTCGGCGAACGATTGCACGATAGGCGCATGGGCCTGATCGCGTGTCTGCTCAGTCCCGCCAGGCGCGGGTTGGTTTTGCAGCTGATCAAAATAATCGCGCCATTCTTCAGGAATGGAGCCTGGATTATCCAGATAGGATTCGTACAACTCCTCAACGTACGGCGCGTTGCTCCCAAATAAATAGGAGGTGGACAAAAGCTCTTTTTCAGATGACATATATTCGCTTCACCTAGCCGAGCGTCTCGCTCGTTTATGTGCAGGACAACCTTCCGCGACACGGCCAAACCGGATAGCGGATAGCGGAGGACAGAAGGTAACGGGTATACGGCGGCGCTACAAGCCATATAGTGGACTTAGTATAACCTCCTGATCTTAGCATCCGTCATTCTCGACCATGCAATACGCTGTTTCATGAATGGAATCGTTGGAATAAGCAAACACTATGCCCAATTGCTGCATCGCACCACCGAAATTGCTGCATTGCCGCATTTCCTGTGGATGATATTCTTGCTCATTCCTCGGTTTTTTGTTTGATATTTTGGAGTATCCACCATGCACGCCAACGACGATCTGGAGAAGCTCGCGCTTGATTATCACGCGTCGCCGACTCCGGGCAAGATTTCAGTTACGCCCACCAAACCGCTGGCCAATCAGGATGATCTTTCATTGGCCTATTCGCCTGGCGTAGCGTTTGCCTGCATGAACATTCATGCTGGTGGCGAAGACGCAGCCGCCAAATACACTTCACGCTCCAATCTTGTGGGCGTCATTACCAATGGCACGGCTGTTCTTGGTCTGGGCAATATTGGGCCGCTGGCGGCAAAGCCCGTAATGGAAGGCAAAGGCTGCTTGTTCAAGAAATTTGCCGGCATTGATGTATTCGATATTGAACTGGCCGAAAACGACCCCGACAAACTGGTGGACATTATTGCGGCCCTGGAACCCACACTGGGCGGCGTGAATCTCGAAGATATCAAAGCACCGGAATGCTTTTATATTGAAAAGAAATTGCGCGAGCGCATGAAGATTCCGGTTTTCCACGACGATCAGCACGGCACAGCCATTATTTCTTCGGCCGCCATTCTGAATGGGCTGAAAGTGGTTGGCAAGAATATCAGCGAAGTGAAGCTGGTGTGTTCGGGCGCCGGCGCGGCCGCTATCGCCTGCCTGGATCTGCTGGTTCAATTAGGCGTTCAACGCCAGAACATCTATGTCGTCGACTCTCGCGGCGTCATCTATGAAGGCCGGGAAGCCAATATGGAGCCCAACAAGGCTCGTTATGCGCAACGCACAGAAGCGCGCACGCTGGCTGATGTCTGCGTTGATGCCGACGTATTCCTGGGCTGTTCAGCCCCGGGCGTGCTAACAGCGGAAATGCTGAAAACCATGGCGCCCAGCCCTCTGATTCTGGCGCTGGCCAACCCCAACCCTGAGATTCGCCCTGAAGTCGCCAAGGAAGCCCGGCCCGACTGCGTGATTGCCACCGGCCGTTCCGATTACCCCAACCAAGTCAACAACGTTCTGTGCTTCCCCTTCATTTTCCGCGGCGCCATGGATGTCGGCGCCACCGTCATTAACGAGGAAATGAAGCTGGCCTGCGTGCGGGCCATCGCCGAGCTCGCGCAAGCCGAGCCCAATGACGAGGTCGCCACCGCCTATGCTGGCGAAGAGTTGAGCTTCGGGCCGGAATACATTATTCCAAAGCCCTTCGACCCACGCTTAATCATTAAGTTGGCCCCAGCTGTCGCACAGGCCGCCATGGATTCCGGCGTCGCCCGCCGCCCCATTGAAGACATGGAAGGCTACCGGCAAAAACTGCTGGGCCTAGTCTACCGTACGGGTCAGTTGATGCGGCCCCTGTTCATGGAAGCCAAGTCTGATCTCAAGCGTGTGATCTACGCCGACGGTGAAGATGAGCGCGTACTGCGAGCGGCTCAGATCATCATCGACGAACGGTTGGCTTTCCCGGTGCTGATCGGTCGGCCTTCCGTCATCGAGATGCGCATCAAGAAATTCGCGCTGCGTATTGTGCCTGGGGTTGATTTCGAGATCATTAACCCCGAATCCGACGACCGCTTCAATGAAACTTGGCAAGCCTATTACCAGCTGCGCGGCCGTGCAGGGGTGACACCCGAGTTGGCGAAATCCATGATCCGCAAGCACAACACGCTAATTGGCGCCATGTTGCTGCAGCGCGGCGACGTCGACGCCATGATTTGCGGGGTCTCCACCAAGTTCGATAACCAGTTGCGCTACGTTAAAGAAGTCATCGGCCTGAAGCCAGGCGCCCGTACGTTTGCGGCGATGAACGTGCTGACCCTGCCGACGCATTCCATCTTCGTCTGCGACACTCACGTGAATGAAGACCCGACCGCAGAAGAAGTCGCTGAAATGACCATACAAGCGGCTGAAGAAGTCCAGCGTTTCGGGGTGGTGCCGAAAATCGCCTTACTGTCGCATTCCAATTTCGGTAGCCGTCCGACCGCTTCGTCTATCAAGATGGCCGAAGCACGCCGCCTGGTTGCCGAACGCGCACCCCATTTGGAAGTCGATGGCGAAATGCATGCCGACGCGGCTTTATCGGAAAGCATCCGCCTGCGCGCTTTCCCAGACTCGACTCTCAAGGGGCCGGCCAACCTACTGATTTTGCCCAATCTGGATGCGGGCAATATCACGTACAACATGCTGAAGATGACAGGCGCCAACGGCGTAGCCATGGGCCCCATCTTGTTGGGGGCGGCGCGGCCTGTGCATATCCTCACCACCAGCTCCACGGTGCGGCGCATTGTCAACATGACGGCTCTCGCCGCCGTTGATGCGCAACAGGAAAAAGCGGAAGGCAAACTGTAAATGTTCCGCCTTCAGTAGGTATCAATGGCCTCCTTTCCTAACGGACTGGAGGCCATTTTTCAGGCAGGAAGATTTCAGGAAAGAAAAGGCTGTAGAAGCTCAGCCAAAAAGATTCACTTGGCGGTCCAATAAATAATCACATTGCTGCAGCATGTCTTCAAGCCAGTTGGTCGCACGCAAGAGTGTTGATTGATGATCCGGATACAAACCGGAAGAGCGACGGTGGTTTTTCAGCTCCCGCGCTGCTTTCTGCGCTGCCGCCCGTAAAGCGGCTTCGGGGCTGTCGTAGCGGTTACGTGGCGACAGCCGCAAAGGCGTCTCGCGACGAATACCCCCAAGAACCACTTCACAGGCCTGGATATAAAGATCGGGCACGACTTCCAGCACCCACAATGTGATAGAAACAGTGCCGCCGGCGCAACGTTGTTCGAACGCTTGGCGATGAGCGACCGCTCGGTCATACAAACCGTTATCCAAAGGAACCGGCCAGCGGTCAAGAGAGAGACTGAGTTGGCGCGCCATGTTGCCCCACTGCCCGGCCTGGCCGCCATCAAAGCCCCGGGCCCCTGAAAATCAAAAGAAAACCGCCCGCGACTTCCGGCAAGTATGCCGGGAGCCGCGGGCGGTGCAGAGCCTTACCTGTTAGCAGGAACGTTGCGTTCGGTTTCACCCGTGTAAAGCTGACGCGGGCGGCCGATCTTGTAGTTAGGATCGGACAGCATTTCGTTCCACTGAGCGATCCAGCCCACTGTGCGCGCCAGCGCGAAGATGGCGGTAAACAGCGAGGTAGGAATGCCGATGGCGCGTTGAACGATGCCGGAGTAGAAGTCCACATTCGGGTACAGCTTGCGCTCTACGAAGTACGGATCTTCCAGGGCGATGCGCTCAAGTTCCATGGCCAGCTTGAACAGCGGGTCGTTCTCAAGGCCCAGGGCTCCCAGCACTTCTTTGCAGGTTTCCTGCATCAGCTTGGCGCGGGGGTCATAGTTCTTGTAGACGCGGTGGCCAAAGCCCATCAGGCGTACGCCCGAGCTCTTGTCCTTGACCTTTTCCATGAACTCGCCCACGTATTCCAAGCCGCCGTTAGCCTGAATTTCTTCAAGCATGGTCAAGCAAGCTTCGTTGGCGCCGCCATGAGCCGGGCCCCACAAGCAGCCTACGCCCGCAGCAATGGCCGCGAACGGGTTGGTGCCAGACGAACCGCACAGACGTACGGTAGAAGTCGAGGCGTTCTGCTCGTGATCGGCATGCAGAATGAAGATGCGGTCGAGTGCACGCTCAACCACTTCGTTCACCACGTAATCTTCGCACGGTGTCGCGAACATCATGCGCAGGAAATTGCCGGTGTAGGAGAGATCGTTGCGTGGGTAGACAAAGGGCTCGCCCTTGGAATACTTGTACGCCATAGCCACCAGAGTGGGCATTTTGGAGATCAGGCGGATAGCCGACACATGGCGATGATGCGGGTTGGTGATGTCCGTCGAGTCATGATAGAAGGCGGACATGGCGCCGATCAAACCCGTCAGGACGGCCATGGGGTGAGCATCGCGACGGAAACCACGCAGGAAATACTGCATCTGCTCATGCACCATGGTGTGGTGCGTGATCAGACCATCGAACTCCGTCTTCTGTTCGGCATTAGGCAGTTCGCCGTTCAGAATGAGGTAGCAGACGTCAAGGAAATCGCAGTTAACCGCAAGCTGGTCAATGGGATAACCGCGGTACAACAGCTGACCTTTGTCGCCATCAATGTAGGTAATGCCGGATTCGCACGATGCCGTGGCCATGAAGCCCGGATCGTAAGTGAACATATTGGTTTCGCCGTAAAGCTTGCGGATATCAATAACATCCGGGCCTACGGTCCCCTGGTAAACGGGGAATTCGACGGAAGGAGTGCCGTCGGAGAACGACAGCGTTGCCTTTTTGTCAGACAGTTGCATCACAGTTTCCTCTAGATATTTATAGCTTTTGCATGACGGCGACCAAGCGGCGGATATCGGGCGTGTCGTACACGCCCGATGGCTCGTGGCGGCCAAGCAATACATCAAGCAGATCGTTGTCGCTCATCTCAAACATGAGAGTGAGCGCAGCAACGTCCGCATCCGTCAACTCAGCTTCGTACTGATCCAGAAATCGCGTGATGATCAGGTCGTTTTCCAGCAATCCGCGGCGCGCCCGCCAACGCAAGCGCCTACGGTCCAGGTCTGACAACTTTCTCATCAGAGATCCAAAAAATAATTGAGCTAACGAGTTAGATGGTGCGACGCACCAACATTTCCTTGATTTTGCCGATGGCCGCTGAAGGGTTGAGGCCCTTCGGACAGACGTCGGCACAGTTCATGATGGTGTGGCACCGGAAGAGGCGGTAAGGGTCTTCCAGATTGTCGAGCCGCTCGCCCGTTGCTTCGTCGCGGGAATCGGCGATGAAGCGGTAGGCTTGCAGCAAACCGGCAGGCCCCACGAATTTATCGGGGTTCCACCAGAAAGAGGGACATGCCGTCGAACAGCAGGCGCACAGAATACATTCGTACAGACCATCGAGGTGGGCACGCGCCTCGGGCGACTGCAGGCGCTCGCGCTCGGGCGGCGGCTGGTCGTTGATGAGGTACGGCTTGATCGAATGGTACTGATTGAAGAAGTGCGTCATATCGACGATGAGGTCGCGCACGACGGGCAAGCCCGGCAACGGACGCAGCACAACCGGCTCAGTAAGCTCATTCATGTTGGTCGTACAAGCCAGGCGGTTCTTGCCATTAACGTTCATGGCGTCGGAACCACACACACCTTCGCGACACGAGCGTCGGATCGAAAGGCTGTCATCGACATCATTTTTGATGCGAACGATGGCGTCCAGCAGCATTTTGTCGGTGGGCTCCAGCTCGACCTCGAGCTTTTGCATGTACGGGCGCTCGTCCTTGTCCGGATCGTAGCGATAGATTTCAAACTTGACAGTGCGTTTTTGAGTCATCTCGTTTCCTGCTTAGAACGTGCGCGCCATGGGCGGGAAGCTTTCCACAGTCAGGGGCTTCATGGTGACCGGCTTGTACTCAAGACGGCTGCCCTCAGAGAACCACATGGTGTGGCGCAGCCAGTTCTCGTCGTCACGTTCGGGGTGATCGCTCAGGGCATGAGCACCACGGCTTTCCGTGCGGTTAGCGGCCGATTTGGTGGTAGCGCGCGCTACTTCAATCATGTTGGCCAGCTCCAGCGCTTCAACACGGGCGGTATTGAAGACCTTGGACTTGTCCTTGAAGTAGATATTCTCGACTTCAGGCACCAGGCTTTCGATGACTTCCACACCCTTTTGCAGTAAGTCGAGCGTGCGGAAAACGCCGCAGTGATGCTGCATGGCGACACGAATCTTGTTGCCGACATCCTGAGCTTTTTCGCCGGATGTGCGCGATTCGAGGCGGTTGACGCGATCGAGAGAGAAGTCGATAGCCGATTCTGGAATCGGCTGGTGCGAGTGTTCCCTTTCAGGATGCGAATCAACAATGTGATTACCGGCCGAACGACCAAAGACAATGAGGTCGAGTAGCGAGTTTGTACCCAGACGGTTGGCGCCGTGCACCGAGGTGGCTGCACATTCGCCAATGGCGTACAAACCGTTGACCACCCGAGATTCGCCATTTTCCCAGGTCATGACCTGGCCGTAGATGTTGGTAGGAATACCGCCCATCTGGTAGTGAATGGTAGGCACCACCGGGATCGGGTCTTTGATGGGATCCACGTTACCGAACTTAATGGCGATTTCGCGAATGGAGGGCAGGCGCTTCTGAATGGTTTCCGCACCCAGGTGGTCGAGCTTCAGCACCACATAGCTGCCATCGCCACAACCGCGGCCTTCTTTGATTTCTTGGTCCATGGAGCGAGAAACAAAGTCGCGCGGCGCGAGGTCTTTCAGGGTGGGCGCGTAGCGCTCCATGAAGCGTTCGCCATCCTTATTAAGCAGGATGCCGCCTTCGCCCCGCACACCTTCGGTAATCAACACGCCTGCACCGGCGACACCCGTGGGGTGGAACTGCCAGAATTCGAGGTCTTGCAGCGGGATGCCTGCGCGCGCAGCCATACCCATGCCGTCGCCGGTGTTGATGAAGGCGTTGGTGGAGGCTGCCCAGATACGGCCGGCACCGCCTGTAGCCAGGACGACCTTCTTACCTTCGAGGATGTAGATTTCGCCGGTTTCCATTTCGAGAGCGGTCACGCCCAGCACGTCGCCTGCCTCGTTGCGCAGCAGGTCGAGCGCCATCCATTCAACAAAGAACTGGGTGCGTGCGGCTACGTTGCGCTGGTAAAGCGTGTGCAACATGGCGTGGCCGGTACGGTCGGCTGCTGCACAGGCGCGCTGCACAGGCTTCTCACCGAAGTTGGCGGTATGGCCGCCGAAGGGACGCTGATAAATGGTGCCGTCGGGGTTACGGTCGAACGGCATGCCGAAGTGCTCAAGCTCGTAAACGGCGTTGGGCGCTTCACGGCACATGAATTCGATCGCGTCTTGGTCGCCGAGCCAGTCGGAACCCTTGACGGTATCGTACATGTGCCAGTACCAATCGTCTTCGCTCATATTGCCCAGCGAAGCGCTAACGCCACCTTGAGCGGCGACAGTGTGTGAACGGGTCGGGAAGACCTTGGAGAGGACTGCCACCGACAAGCCGGCTTCAGCCAGTTGCAGGGAACAGCGCATGCCGGCACCACCGGCTCCTACGACCACCACATCGAAGCGGCGGCGTGGTAAAGATTTTTTGACAGCAGCCACGGCTTACAGACTCCAGAGAATTTTTGCAAAAAAGGCGACAGTGCCCAATAGCCAGAGCAGAGTCAGCACTTGAAGGAACAGACGCAAACCGTCTGCACGGACGTAGTCCATCCAGATATCGCGAACACCGACCCAGGCATGCCAGATGACTGACAGGAAGGCGACGGTTGCGAGCATCTGCCCGACGGGCAAGCCCAGACAGGTGAAAGCAAACAGATTACGCCAGTTTTCGTAGTTCAGTTCGCCCATGAACAGGAAACCGACAAGCAACACAACGGTGTATACCGCCATGATGACGCCTGTGACGCGTTGGGCGATGAAGTCCATAGTGCCGTAATGGGCACCGACGACACGCCGCTTATAGCCATAACCTTGCTGATCCATTACCACACCCCGAACAGTTTGAGACCAAGGACAACGGTGAGCGCGAGACTGATCACCAGTACGGCTGCTGCGGTCTTCTGCGCGGTATGCTTGTCGTTACCCATGTGGAGATCAAGGGTCAGATAGCGGATGCCGGCACAGAAGTGATGCAAATAGCCCCAGATGATGGCCAGCAGCACCAGCTTGAATAGCGGGTTGGAGGTCCATTGCGTCAGACTCGCGAAAGTCTCCGGCGACGTCACGCTGCGCCCGAAGAGGGGCACGATGACCAAAGGAAGACAGAGGAACAGGAGCGCGCCGCTGACGCGGTGAAGAATCGACGTCTTGCCCGCAAGGGGCAGACGGTAGCTCAGGATCTGCGGCACAGTGACGTTGCGGTACTGTGGTCGCTTCTTTGAAGCTGTTTCGGACATAATGGCCTCGAAGTGATTGCTGAAATTCAATTTATTGCAAAGCGCAACTGGCATTTTCGCCGATTTGTCCCGCAGGTATCAAATCGGGTGGAAAGTTGCGTTAATTCAAGCTGTTTCTGTAATGGAACCTTTCTGTCAGGTATGCCCCCCTTCGCAATTCCATGGGCCTGTCACCATACGTAAACGACACCCTTTCAACCTGCAGCAGCGGGTGCCCTACCGCGACTTCGAGTAGTTCCGCCTGCTGACTATCTGCTGCAACGGCTTTGATCTTCTCTTCAGCACGCACCATGCTCACCCCGTATTCAGATTCGAACAAGGCATAGAGCGGGCTGCGATTGCTCGCGAGCAGATCTGCCGTCAGGCCTTTGAAAGAAGCGCCGGGCAGCCAGATATCGTCGAGAATAGTGGGTGAATCATTGAAAGACAGCACTCGCCGCAAGTTGAGCACACTGTCGCCGCTACGCAAATCAAGTGCGGCAGCGACATCGGCGGGTGCCCGCAGGCGGCGGCAATCGAGAATCCGGCTGCCCGACGCAGAAGGCTCAGCGTCGTCCGGCGTGAGGCGCAAAAAACGAAAGCGCACTTTTGCTTCGCTATGCGTGGCGACAAACGTACCCTTGCCCTGGCGCCTGAGCAGCAGATTTTCTGCCGCCAGTTCATCAATGGCTTTACGCACCGTGCCCTGACTCACCTGGAAGCGCGCAGCGAGCTCGAGTTCGCTGGGGATCGCTTCACCCGGTTTCCATTCGCCACGGTCAAGCCCTTGTAGCAGCAGGGCTTTGATCTGCTGATACAAGGGGCTGAATGCCGCGCTTCCACCAACACGCTCAGTATCGGTATTGCGTTCGACGATGGGTTGATCGGACATGTGTGAGTACGTAAGGACCAGAGCATGCCGGGCTCGCGCAAGCGGCCGTTTGATGACGCGCTCAGACCCTGAAAAGTTGAATCTGAATAACCGCAGAATTGTCGCATGCCTGACAACTTCTGTCTAATAATCCTCTATCTTATATAAGATATAAGAGCATTGACGCGGTCTGCGCAATTCGCTACTCTAAGCCGTTTTCCTCCGGGCGTTGTCATGCCCGGCGCTGGCCGCCCTTCACGGCAGACCTTTTATTCCGCCGCGCAAGATTTCCAGGCCGACAAAGCGCCACGCGCCCTTGTCAAAAGTTTTACACTGTGGCGCACTGGAACTCTTTTTTACCCCTACCATCTATCGGAGATTTGTTCATGTCCAAACCCGCCATGCGCGTCGCCGTCACCGGCGCCGCCGGCCAGATCGGCTACGCCTTGCTGTTTCGCATCGCCTCCGGCGAAATGCTTGGCAAAGATCAGCCCGTCATCCTGCAGCTGCTCGAAATTCCGGACGAAAAGGCTCAGAAGGCACTGCAAGGCGTGATGATGGAGCTGGATGATTGCGCTTTCCCTCTGCTGCAGGGAATGACCGCACACAGCGATCCGCGTGAAGCATTCAAGGACGCCGACGTCGCCCTGCTGGTGGGCGCCCGTCCGCGCGGCCCCGGCATGGAACGCAAGGATCTTCTGCAAGTCAACGCCCAGATCTTCACCGCCCAGGGCCGCGCCCTGAATGAAGTCGCCAGCCGCGATGTCAAGGTTCTGGTGGTGGGCAACCCTGCCAATACCAACGCCTACATCGCCATGAAGTCGGCACCTGATCTGCCTGCGAAGAACTTCACCGCTATGCTGCGCCTGGACCACAACCGCGCTCTGTCGCAGTTGTCGGCCAAGTCCGGCAAGCCGGTGGCCGATATTGAGAAGCTGATTGTGTGGGGCAACCACTCGCCCACCATGTACCCGGATATCCGCTTCGCGACCGTTGGGGGCGAGAGCCTGGCGCAGTTGATCAATGACGACGCCTGGAACCGCGATACTTTCATTCCTACCGTGGGCAAACGTGGCGCGGCGATTATTGACGCGCGCGGCCTGTCGTCTGCTGCTTCTGCTGCGAATGCTGCAATCGACCATGTACGCGACTGGGTACTGGGCTCGAATGGCAAGTGGGTCACCATGGGTATTCCGTCTGACGGCTCCTATGGTATTCCTGAGGGCATCATCTATGGTTTCCCGGTGACCACCGAAAACGGTGAATATACGATGGTGCGTGATCTGGAGATCGACGAGTTCTCGCGTGAGCGCATGGATTTCACGCTGAATGAACTGTTGGAAGAGCGTGATGGCGTGAAGGATCTGCTGAAGTAAGCTTCGGATCGTCTATTTGCTTTTTGGAAAGCGCGTCAACTTTGGTTGGCGCGCTTTTTTTGTGGGTGGCTGGAGTGGGTGGATTGTTGGCGCGAGGTGAGTCTTTGGTGCGCGGCTTGGTCTTTTACTCGCAGCGTGGTTGAGCCCCTGAAGAAATGTGCCCCTCACCGGCCCTTCGGGCTGCCCTCACCTCCGGCGCTGGACAGAGCGGCCGCTGAACTCGCCCGATAGCAGTCCCCCAGACTGCTATCGGGCTCAAACAGCAGCGGCCTTTTCCTCTGTCCATCACCTGCGGCTCGGCGGCTCAGAGGCGAATTTCTTCAGGGGCTCAACCACACCTGGGGTGGTGATCATGCCGAGGTTTTTTGGGATGCTGGGACCAGACTTGGGGTGATGGGACAGGACTGGGGTGCCGAGATTAGACTCAGGGGCCGGGGTGATGGTGAATAGATTTTGTGGGGCTTGGGGTGCCTGTTATGGGATGGGGAGACTGAAGAGTGTGGGAGAAAGAAGTAAGGGCGCCAAAGAGAGGCTGAATTTTTCAGCCCCCCCTCATAGTCCTAGCTTTTTCATTTTGCGCCAGAGTGTGGTGCGGCTCACGCCAAGTATGTGTGCGGCCTCGTCTCGATTTCCTCGCGCCTGCTCTAGTGCGGTCAAGATATGCCGCCGCTCGACTGCTTGGAGATCCATTTCTACGGGTAAGGTGTTGGGCTGCTCGTCTAGACGCTCCGGCTCGATGGGGTCGATAACGTATCGGCCTTCTACCAGGGAGTGTGCCCCGCCCTCGGCGGCTCGCCCGGAGAAAAGTTCTGGTGCGATTTCACGGAGTTCCTCTTGAGTCATGGGGCTAAGCTCGGCACGGGGTTCGCGAAAGACCATGATGCGTTCGATGAGGTTTTCCAGTTCTCGGATATTCCCGGGCCACGTGTAGTGTTGCCCAGCCTGGGCTACGGCCTCAACTAGTGATTCATCCGCCAGCTTTGGTTCGTTCAGGCTCAGAGCGATTTTTTCGGCCAGATGCCTGACCAGTAGTGGAAGGTCGCCGTGGCGTTCACGAAGGGGTGGCAGATGCAGGCCGAGGATGTTCAGCCTGTAGTAGAGGTCTTGGCGGAACAGGCCTTTGCGAACTTGTTCAGCGAGGTCGCGGTGTGTGGCTGCAATGACGCGTAAATCGACTGGGGTGGGAACGGTGGCGCCAATACGCAGGACTTCGCGTTCCTGCAAGACTCGCAGCAGGCGAGTTTGCAGGGATAGCGGCATTTCGCCGATTTCATCCAGGAAAATCGTACCGGTATGGGCGGCTTCAAACAGCCCCATTTTGCCGCCTCTGCTGGAACCGGTAAACGCCCCTTCCACATAACCGAAGAGCTCGCTTTCGAGCAGAGATTCGGGAAAGGCGGCGCAGTTGATGGCTACAAAGGGCTGGGCCCGGCGTTCGCTGGCGTTATGAATGCCTTGTGCAAGCAATTCTTTACCGGTGCCGCTTTCACCCACCACCAACACGGTGGCGGCACTTTGCGCACAGCGCTGGGCCCGGCGTTTGGCGCGCTGCAAGGCCTGGCTTTCTCCCACCAAACTCGCCAAACTGTATTTGGCGTGGTGCTGAGCGGGGCGCTGGCGCGTGCGTAAAGAACGGTCCAAGCGCTGAATGACCACGGGGTCTTGGCACACCAATACAGCACCGGTGCGGCGCCCTTGTTCCAGAATAGGCAGGCGTGTTACGACCGAGGTTCGCCCGCCCACCTGCTGCACCTTTTCGACTTCCGCTTTGCCGGTGCGCAGCGTGTGCGCCAAGCTGAGCTCACCCTGCACTGCGCTCAGGCGCCGACCCAGCAGTTGTTCCGCCGGCAGGCCGATAAATGCCTCCATCGCTGGGTTCACCGCTTCGATGGTTTCGTCCTGCCCCACCGCCACGACACCGTCTTTCAGTTGCCCCAATATGATGTTGAGCTTTTCGCGGCGGGCGGTTTCCTGGCGTGCGACTCGCGCAATATCAATGGCTGCACTCATTGCTTCGCGCACCGCCCCTTGTGAGTACAGCAGCAAACCCTCCAGCCCTCTGGCGCGCGCCAGATCTACGACCAACCCTGGCGCAACGATGGTGTTCACACCCATGCCGGCCAAGGTATCCACACACTCCTGCGCTTCGGCCTCGTTCGCATAGGAGCGGACCTCCAATTGCAAAGAGAAGCGCTCATTGAAAAGCAGGAGTTCGGGCGGCGGCGCGCCATACGTCACCAGCGCAATTCGACGCGAGCGGGCGGCGGCACCCGCCAGACTTTGCATCAGGTCGAAGCCATCGGGTTTGATGAGCACAACAGGGATATCCAGCCGCTCGCGCAGAAACTGGCCGTTCGAACCCGCCGCGACGACCGCATCAACCCCGTTGGCCGCCCTCAGTTCGGTAATGCCGCGCACCGCATCATCGTAGATTTTGTCCAGTACCGCGACTTCGGCCACCCCGGCGTATGCGGGGGCCGCGGCTTCCAGAAGATTACGCAGGCCGTGAAAGCCTACGGCAGCGATGTTAAGACGACCGGATGAACGAGCGGGAAAGGAGCTCATGGAAAAGGCCTTGATTTGATATAAGTGCGTTTCATAACTGAAACAAACTGCGATCAGCCATGAAACATAACATGAAACACCGCGTGTCGGGCAGGCTTGCCATACGCACCTCATAAACCTCCTTCAGCCTCTACTATCCCCCACGAGCGTACGGCGTTCATCCGACAGGCTCGCAGAACTTGCTGAATATTTTCTCGCCAGAATAAGTTGGCACGATTCGTGCTTAATCTCTATTATCAATACAACCGCACTGGCGTCTTGCTTATCAGACGCCCTGTTTAAAGAGGACCCGTCGTGACCCAGAACTTAATCACATCCGCCGGCGCACGTTTCCGCCAGGCTCTTAAAGAAGAACAACCCTTGCAGATCATTGGCGCCATCAATGCCAACCACGCATTGCTGGCCAAACGCGCCGGCTACCGCGCCATTTATCTGTCCGGCGGCGGCGTAGCGGCAGGCTCACTAGGCCTGCCTGATCTGGGCATCAATACATTGGATGACGTGCTGACCGATGTACGGCGCATTACCGATGTCTGCGATGTGCCGCTCATTGTTGATATTGACACCGGCTTCGGGCCGTCCGCCTTCAATATTGCCCGCACCATCCAGAGCCTGACCAAGTTCGGCGCTGCCGGCTGCCATATTGAAGATCAGGTCGGCGCCAAGCGCTGCGGCCATCGCCCCGGCAAGGAAATCGTGAGCACCCAGGAAATGGCCGACCGCGTCAAGGCTGCCGCAGATGCCCGTACTGATGACCAGTTCTACCTGATTGCCCGCACCGACGCCATCGCCGTTGAGGGGGTGGACGCCGCCATTGACCGCGCTAACGCCTGCGTGGAAGCCGGCGCCGACGCCATCTTCGCTGAAGCCGCCTACGACCTGGATACCTTCCAGCGCTTCAGCCAAGCTGTTTCCGTACCTGTACTGGCGAATATCACTGAGTTCGGCCAGACCCCGCTATTCAGCGTTTCCGAACTCGGCAACGCCGGAGTCGGCATGGTACTGTATCCGCTGTCTGCCTTCCGTGCCATGAACCGTGCTGCGGAAACTGTCTACCAAGCTATTCGCCGCGACGGCCACCAGCGCAATGTCGTTGACATGATGCAAACGCGTGAAGAGCTCTACGACCGCATCGGCTACCACGAGTACGAAGCCCGGCTGGACGCACTATTCCAGCAAAGCAAAACGAAGTAAGTATTCATCACAAGACCCTCAAGGGGCTTGCCGCCCCTTCTGCACATTGAAAATAGGAGCGAGGAATGACAACGGAAACCTCCACAGAAACCAAACCCAAGGGCAAGAAATCGGTCGCGCTGTCCGGCGTCGTCGCCGGTAACACCGCGCTATGCACGGTCGGCCGTTCCGGCAACGACTTGCACTACCGCGGCTACGACATTCTGGATATCGCCGACACCTGCGAATTCGAAGAAGTCGCACACTTGCTGATCCACGGCAAATTCCCCAACCGTGCCGAACTCACCGCCTACAAAGAGAAACTGCGCCGCCTGCGCGGCCTGCCCATCCAGCTGCAAGCTGCACTGGAAGCCCTGCCGCCCGCCAGCCACCCTATGGACGTCATGCGCACCGCCGTATCCGTTCTGGGCTGCTTGCTGCCTGAGAAAGACGACCACAACATCCCGGACGCGCGCGACATCGCCGACCGCCTGATGGCCTGCCTCGGCCCGGCTCTGCTGTACTGGTATCACTTCAGCCACAATGGCCGCATGATTGACGTGGAAACTGACGACGACTCCATCGGCGGCAACTTCCTGCGCTTGCTGCATGGCGATGAGCCTAGCGATGAGTGGGTCAAGGCCATGCATGTATCGCTGATTCTGTACGCCGAGCACGAATTCAACGCCTCCACCTTCACCAGCCGTGTGATCGCGGGCACCGGTTCCGACATGTATTCGGCGGTAGCCGGAGCTATTGGTGCGCTGCGCGGCCCCAAGCATGGCGGCGCCAACGAAGTCGCATTCGAAGTGCAGAAGCGCTACGAGACTCCCGACGAGGCCGAGGCCGACATCCGTCGTCGCGTCGAGAACAAGGAAGTCATCATTGGCTTTGGCCACCCTGTTTACACCGTTTCCGACCCACGTAACAAAGTCATCAAGGAAGTCGCCCGCCAACTGTCCGTCAGCGCCGGCAACACCAAGATGTACGACATCGCCGAGCGCCTGGAAACTGTTATGTGGGACGCCAAGAAAATGTTCCCGAACCTGGACTGGTTCTCCGCCGTTTCCTACCACATGATGGGCGTGCCTACCGCCATGTTCACACCGCTGTTCGTCATCGCGCGAACCGCCGGCTGGGCTGCGCACATCATTGAGCAGCGCATCGACAACAAAATCATCCGCCCCACCGCCAACTACATCGGGCCGGAAGACCAAAAATTCGTCCCCATCGACGAGCGCTGATCATTTCCTTACAGACCCCTTAAATGGGGTCTGTCCCCATTTTTAGAAAGCTGAAACATGAATACCGCCTACCGTAAACCTTTGCCGGGCACTGGGCTGGATTACTTCGATGCGCGCGCGGCGGTCGATGCAATCAAACCCGGCGCTTACGACACCCTGCCCTATACCTCGCGTGTACACGCTGAGAACCTGGTACGCCGCTGCGACCCAGAGATTCTGACTGCGTCTTTGACTCAGTTGATCGAGCGCCGCCGCGATCTTGACTTCCCCTGGTATCCTGCCCGTGTGGTGTGTCACGACATTCTCGGCCAAACCGCTCTGGTCGATTTGGCCGGTTTGCGCGACGCCATTGCCGCGAAGGGTGGCGACCCATCGCTGGTCAACCCCGTCGTACCGACGCAGCTCATTGTCGACCACTCGCTGGCTGTGGAGCATGCGGGTTTCGAGAAGGATGCATTCGAGAAAAACCGCGCGATTGAAGACCGCCGCAACGACGACCGTTTCCACTTCATCAACTGGACGAAGCTGGCTTTCAAGAACGTTGATGTCATTCCTCCAGGCAATGGCATCATGCACCAGATCAATCTGGAACGCATGTCGCCTGTGATCCACGCCACCGACGGCGTGGCCTTCCCCGACACCTTGGTTGGGACGGACAGTCACACGCCGCACGTGGATGCGCTGGGCGTAATCGCCATCGGCGTGGGCGGCTTGGAAGCGGAAAGCGTCATGCTGGGCCGCGCATCGTGGATGCGCCTGCCGAATATCGTGGGCGTTGAACTGACCGGCGAACTGGCTCCTGGGACGACGGCCACCGACCTGGTGCTGGCCCTGACGGAATTCCTGCGCAACGCCAAAGTCGTATCCAGCTACCTGGAATTCTTCGGCGACGGTGTGCCCAGCCTCACTCTGGGCGACCGGGCAACCATTTCCAATATGACACCCGAGTATGGCGCCACCGCCGCCATGTTCTATATCGACCAGCAAACCATCGACTATCTGCGCCTGACCGGCCGCGACGAAGAGCAGGTTCGCTTGGTTGAAACCTATGCCAAGGAAGCTGGCTTGTGGGCCGATAGCCTGGCGACCGCGCAATACGAGCGCGTGCTGCGCTTTGACCTTTCCACCGTGGTACGCAATATTGCCGGCCCTTCTAACCCGCACCGCCGCGTAGCCACCACCGAGCTGGCCGACCACGGAATCACAGGCAAAGTGGAAGATGAGCCGGGCCTGATGCCGGATGGCGCCGTCATCATCGCCGCCATTACAAGCTGTACCAATACCAGCAACCCGCGCAACGTGATTGCTGCGGGCCTGATTGCCCGCAACGCCAACCAGCGCGGCCTGGTACGTAAGCCCTGGGTCAAGACCTCGCTGGCGCCCGGCTCCAAAGCCGTGCAGCTGTACTTGGAAGAAGCCAACCTGCTGCCAGAGCTTGAAAAACTGGGCTTTGGTATTGTCGGCTTCGCCTGCACAACATGTAACGGCATGAGCGGTGCGCTTGACCCCAAGATCCAGCAAGAAATCATAGACCGCGACCTCTATGCCACGGCAGTGTTGTCGGGCAACCGTAACTTCGACGGCCGAATCCACCCCTACGCCAAGCAGGCTTTCCTGGCATCGCCGCCGCTGGTGGTGGCTTACGCCATTGCAGGCACTATCCGCTTCGATATCGAAAAAGATGTGTTGGGCCACGATTCCGAAGGCAACCCTGTTACGTTGAAAGACATCTGGCCTTCCGACGAAGAAATCGACGCCCTGGTGGCATCCAGCGTCAAGCCGGAACACTTCCGCCAGGTTTACGAGCCCATGTTCGCCTCCAGCACAGCGCCGGGCGTGAAAATTTCGCCGCTCTACAACTGGCGCCCGCAAAGCACGTATATTCGTCGCCCCCCTTATTGGGAAGGCGCACTGGCAGGCGAACGCAGCCTCAAAGGCATGCGCCCGCTTGCAGTGCTGGGTGACAACATCACCACTGACCACCTCTCGCCGTCCAACGCCATCCTTCCCGATAGCGCCGCCGGCGAGTATCTGGCAAAAATGGGCTTGCCGGAAGAAGACTTCAACTCCTACGCCACGCACCGCGGCGACCACCTGACCGCGCAGCGAGCCACCTTCGCCAACCCCAAGCTCATCAACGAGATGGCCGTGGTCGACGGCGAGGTCAAGCAGGGCTCGCTCACCCGTCTGGAACCCGAAGGCAAAGTCATGCGCATGTGGGAAGCGATTGAAACCTACATGGAACGCGACCAGCCGCTAATCATCGTCGCTGGGGCGGATTACGGCCAGGGTTCTTCGCGCGACTGGGCCGCCAAGGGCGTGCGGCTGGCCGGCGTGCAAGCCATTGTCGCCGAAGGGTTTGAGCGAATTCACCGCACAAACCTGGTGGGCATGGGCGTATTGCCGCTGGAATTCCAAGGCGGCACGACTCGCAAGACGCTAGGCCTGGACGGCACGGAAACCTATGACGTTATCGGCGAACGCGAGCCCCGCGCCACGCTGACCTTAGTGATCCACCGCCGCAATGGTGAGCGGGTGGAAGTGCCCGTCACCTGCCGCCTGGATACCGCCGAGGAGGTGTCGATCTACGAGGCGGGCGGCGTGCTGCAGCGCTTCGCCCAGGATTTCCTCGAAGCCAACGCATAAGCGCAAGGGGGAAGCCAGCAATACGCCGCTTCCCCCAAACGCCTGAAAAGGAAACAATATGACTTTTGCACCTCAGGTGAAAATTCCCGCCATTTATATGCGTGGCGGCACAAGTAAAGGGGTCTTTTTCAACCTGCAAGACCTGCCCGCTTCGGCCCAGACGCCCGGCCCGGCCCGCGATGCCCTGCTGATGCGCGTGATCGGCAGCCCAGACCCTTACGGCAAACATACCGATGGCATGGGCGGCGCAACCTCCAGCACCAGCAAAGTGGTGATTCTCTCGCCCAGCACGCGCCCGGGCCACGATGTCGATTACCTCTTCGGCCAGGTTTCCATTGATCAGCCCTTTATCGACTGGAGCGGAAACTGCGGCAACCTATCGGCAGCGGTCGGCCCCTGCGCCATTCAAATGGGCTTGATTGACGCCGCGAAGCTGCCGGCTGACGGCCACGCCACCGTTACCATCTGGCAAGCCAATATCGGCAAGAGCATTGTCAACAAAGTCCCCATGACGGGAGGCTCCGTTCAGGAAACGGGCGATTTCGAGCTGGATGGCGTGACATTCCCGGCTGCCGAAATCGAGGTTGCGTTTGTCGACCCAGCAGCAGACGATGAAGACGGCGGCGCACTGTTCCCCACCGGCCAGGTGGTGGACGAGCTCGACGTGCCCGGCGTGGGCATCTTCAAGGCCACCATGATTAACGCCGGCATCCCCACGGTGTTTTTGGAAGCGGCCGCTCTAGGCTACAAGGGCACAGAATTGCAAGACGACATCAACGGCGACCCGAAAGCGCTGGCCATGTTCGAAACGGTACGTGCGCATGCCTCACTGCGTATGGGCTTAATTTCCAATCTCGAGGAAGCCGCTCAGCGCCAGCACACGCCCAAGATCGCATTCGTCGCCCCGCCAGCCGAGTACACGGCGTCCAGCGGGAAAACCGTTAGCAGCCAAGAAATTGACCTGCTGGTGCGGGCATTGTCCATGGGCAAGCTGCACCATGCCATGATGGGAACGGCGGCTGTGGCAATTGGCGCCGCGGCGGCCATTCCCGGCACCCTGGTCAACCAGGCAGCCGGTGGCGGCGACCTCAAGGCCGTGCGCTTCGGTCACCCATCCGGCACATTGCGGGTAGGCGCCGAAGCCCATCAGCAAGACGGCCAATGGTCCATCACCAAAGCCGTCATGAGCCGCAGTGCCCGTGTGTTGATGGAAGGTTGGGTAAGGGTTCCTGCAGACGCGTTCTAAGCGCTGATCTTGCCCCCCGGGCCGTTTACCCTTGTGGAAAAGGCCCGGCACTTGCTGCCCCACCCATGGGGTGGCAAGCCTGCCAACACAGCGCGCCGCCCTTCTTATTTAATTAAAGGAGGCAGTCATGGCGCAAACAGAACATCCGCAGTGGGACCAAGTCATGGTCGATATCGCGGATTACGTCCTTCACACCCCGATTGATTCCGAGCTAGCCTACGAAACGGCCCGCTACTGCCTGTTCGACACCCTGGGCTGCGGGCTGGCCGCACTCGACTTTCCCGCCTGCACCAAGCTGCTTGGCCCTATCGTGCCGGGCACCACTGTGCCGAATGGGGCGCGCGTGCCCGGCACCGACTACCAGCTTGACCCTGTCAAAGCCGCTTTCGACATCGGCGCGACGGTACGCTGGCTGGACTTCAACGACACTTGGCTGGCCGCTGAATGGGGCCACCCTTCGGACAATCTGGGCGGCATACTGGCTGTTACCGACTGGCTGTCGCGCCAGGCAGGTGAGCACGGGCGACCCGGCCCCCTGATGCGCGAAGTCCTCACCGCGATGATTCAGGCCCACGAGATACAAGGTTGTCTGGCCCTGGAGAACGCCTTCAACCGCGTCGGGCTGGATCACGTCATACTGGTGAAAATCGCTTCGACTGCTGTCGTTTCACGCTTGCTGGGGCTGGATCGCAGCCAGCTGCTCAATGCACTGTCGCTGGCCTGGGTCGATGGCCAGAGCCTGCGCACCTACCGCCATGCGCCCGATACCGGCAGCCGCAAAAGCTGGGCAGCGGGCGACGCCACCAGCCGTGCGGTGCAATTCGCCCTCATGGCTTCCAAGGGGGAAATGGGATACCCCCGGGCGCTGACCGCGCCAACCTGGGGTTTCTATGATGTGCATTTTCGCGGGCAACGGCTGCGCTTCCAACGTCCCTACGGCAGTTACGTTATGGAGAATATTCTGTTCAAAATATCGTGGCCTGCTGAATTTCACGCTCAAACTGCGGTCGAGTGCGCGATGGCTATCCACGACCAGTTGCGCGACATGGGTCGCAGCGCAGCCGACATTGCGCGCATCACTTTGCGCACCCACGAAGCCTGCCTGCGCATCATTGACAAGCAAGGGCCGCTAACTAACCCCGCCGATCGCGACCACTGCGTTCAGTACATGGTGGCCGTGCCCCTGCTATTCGGCCGCCTCACTGCCGAAGATTACGAAGACGACGTTGCCGCCGACCCGCGCATTGACGCCCTGCGCGCCCGCATCACCTGCGTGGAGGATGCCACCTTCACCGCCGATTACCTTGACCCCGAAAAGCGTTCCATAGCCAATGCGCTCAGCGTAGAACTGCACGACGGGACCCGGTTGCCGGAAGTCGTGTGCGAGTACCCCCTGGGCCACCGGCGGCGCCGCGCTGAAGGCCTGCCCTTGCTGGAGGCCAAGTTCCGCAACCATTTGGCTCGCCGTTTTAATGAATCCCAGCAAGAACGCATACTGCAGGCTTGCGCAGACCCCGCCCGCCTGGACAACATGCCGGTGCGCGAATATATGGATCTGTACACTACGCTGCCAACCCCTTGAGCGCAGGCATCAGCAGCGCCTGACCAAGGCTGCCGAGCAGCGCCAGGGGTGGCAGCCGCCCAAGCTTATGTTTTAATTGCGCATCATGGAATCCTTAATCCCTTATATCCTCTCTTTTTCGTTCACGATTCTCGTGGCCTGCATCATGGCGTTTCTGGCGTCCGGCCTGTTCCTGTACCTGAACATACGCCGCATTAACCAAGTCATGCGCCACCCGTATCTCAACAAATACCGCTGGGAGCAACTGCCAGCCACCATGAAACTCACCATTACCCTCGACTACTTTCTGCGCCTGACTTTCCCCCGCGCTAAGTGGTGGGTGTTTGGCGAGGCCAACAAGCTGTTGGCGGAGGTCGAGCCCACCGAAATCTCCATGCGCTTGCGCTGGCCGGTTGTCGGTTTCTGGGGCGGTGTTTTCATTGGCATCGTCGCCATGCTGGTTTTGTGGGCGATGCTGCTGCTCGCCGCATAAGCAGGCACTACAAGGAATCATCATGAGCCGTGACATCAAGCACAACCCTGCCGAAAAGCGTTTCCAGTGGCTGGAAGACGGCCAACTATGCGTGCTGGATTATGAACTGCACGATGGCGTAATGGTCGTCACGCACACAGGCGTTCCGGCCGCCGTAGGTGGGCGGGGCATTGCCGCCGATCTGGCCAAAGCTGCTATGGAAGCCGCGCGGGAGCAGGGCTGGAAAGTCCGCCCACTGTGCTCCTACGTGGAAGCCTGGATGCGCCGCCAAAAAGGCCAGTACGACGACCTGCTGGCCGCCTGAATATCCCGCTAAAAATGCTTTTCAGGCCCATGCTGGGCCGAGCATTTAAAGTGTGTCTTTTGAGTCTTATATAAGATATAAGACGTTTGCCTAGAGTGGGGGTTTGCCCGTACAATCTAGGCAACCTTTCTATAAACTTCGCACATAGGACAAGCACATGCTGGAACAATATCGTGAACACGTTGCCGAACGCGCCGCGTTGGGCATCCCACCCCTGCCGCTGTCCCCCCAGCAGACTGCTGACGTCATCGAATTGCTGAAGAACCCGCCTGCCGGCGAAGAGCAATTCCTGGTCGACCTCATCACCCACCGCGTTCCCGCCGGCGTGGACGAAGCAGCCATGGTCAAGGCTTCCTACCTGGCTGCACTGGCGCTGGGCAAGGAAACCTGTGCGCTGATCGACGCTCGCCGTGCCACAGAACTGCTGGGCACCATGCTGGGCGGCTACAACATCAGCGCCCTCATTGAATTGCTGGACAACCCCGAGTTGGGTCCCGTAGCCGCCGAAGGCCTCAAACACACTTTGCTGATGTTTGACGCTTTCCACGACGTCAAGGAAAAAGCTGACGCCGGCAACGCCAATGCGCAGGCCGTTCTGCAAAGCTGGGCTGACGCCGAATGGTTTACTTCGCGCCCCGAGCTGCCCGAAAGCCTCACCATCACCGTTTTCAAGGTGCCTGGCGAAACCAACACGGACGATCTCTCGCCCGCTCCCGACGCCACCACCCGCCCCGATATCCCGCTGCACGCGCTGGCCATGCTCAAGAACAAGCGTGAAGGCGCTGCGTTCGAGCCTGAGGAAGACGGCAAGCGCGGCCCGGTCGCGTTTATCGAATCACTGAAGGAAAAAGGCCATCTGGTCGCCTATGTTGGCGACGTGGTCGGCACGGGTTCCAGCCGTAAGTCGGCCACCAACTCGGTGCTGTGGTTCACCGGCCAAGACATCCCCTACGTGCCGAACAAGCGTTTCGGCGGCGTTTGCCTGGGCGGCAAAATCGCCCCCATTTTCTACAACACCATGGAAGACGCGGGCGCTCTGCCCATCGAACTGGACGTCTCCCAAATGGAAATGGGCGATGTGATTGAACTGCGCCCGTACGAAGGCAAGGCGCTCAAGAACGGTGAAGTCATTGCCGAATTCACAGTGAAGTCGGAAGTCCTGTTCGACGAAGTCCGCGCCGGCGGCCGGATTCCGCTCATTATTGGTCGTGGCCTGACGGCCAAGGCACGCGAAGCACTGGGCCTGCCCCCTTCCACCCTGTTCCGTCTGCCCAAGAACCCGGAAGACTCCGGCAAGGGCTTCACCCTGGCACAGAAAATGGTCGGCCGCGCCTGCGGTCTGCCGGAAGGCCAAGGCGTGCGCCCCGGCACCTACTGCGAACCACGCATGACTTCCGTAGGCAGCCAGGACACCACCGGCCCCATGACCCGCGACGAGCTCAAAGACCTCGCTTGCCTGGGCTTCTCGGCCGATCTGGTGATGCAGTCCTTCTGCCACACTGCCGCCTACCCCAAGCCTGTTGACGTTAAAACCCACCACACCCTGCCTGATTTCATCAGCACCCGTGGCGGTATCTCACTGCGTCCAGGCGACGGCGTGATTCACAGCTGGCTGAACCGCATGCTGCTGCCTGACACCGTCGGTACCGGTGGCGACTCGCATACCCGCTTCCCCATTGGTATCAGCTTCCCCGCAGGTTCCGGCCTGGTGGCTTTTGCCGCCGCCACAGGCGTCATGCCGCTGGACATGCCCGAATCTGTGCTGGTGCGTTTCAAAGGCGAGTTGCAACCCGGCGTTACCCTGCGCGACCTGGTCAATGCCATTCCCTACTACGCTATCAAGAAGGGCCTGCTGACTGTCGCCAAGCAAGGCAAAAAGAACGTCTTCTCCGGCCGCATTCTGGAAATCGAAGGTCTGCCCGATCTCAAGGTCGAACAGGCATTCGAATTGTCCGACGCTTCGGCAGAACGCTCGGCAGCCGGTTGCACTGTGCGGCTGAACAAAGAGCCCATTATTGAGTACATCAACAGCAACATCGTGATGCTCAAGTGGATGATTGCCAACGGCTACGAAGACGAACGCTCGCTGGCACGCCGTATTAAGGCTATGGAAGCCTGGCTGGCTGACCCGCAACTGCTCGAACCCGATGCTGACGCCGAATACGCGGAAATCATCGAGATCGACATGAACGAAATCATCGAACCCATCGTTGCTTGCCCCAACGACCCTGACGACGTCAAGACCCTGTCTGATGTCGCCGGTGCGAAAATCGACGAAGTGTTCATCGGTAGCTGCATGACCAACATCGGTCACTTCCGAGCCGCCTCCAAGCTGCTGGAAGGCAAGCGTGACATCCCCACCAAGCTGTGGGTGGCCCCGCCCACCAAGATGGACGCTCAGCAACTGACCGAAGAAGGTCACTACGGCGTGTTCGGAACAGCAGGCGCCCGCACGGAAATGCCCGGCTGCTCGCTGTGCATGGGTAACCAGGCGCAGGTTCGTGAAGGCGCAACGGTGATGTCCACCAGCACACGCAACTTCCCCAACCGTCTGGGTAAGAACACCAACGTGTATCTGGGCTCGGCTGAACTGGCTGCCATTTGCTCGCGTCTGGGTCGCATTCCGACTCGCGAGGAATACATGGCCGATATGGGTGTCATCAACGAAAGCGGCGATGAAATCTACCAGTACCTGAACTTCGATCAGATCGAAGAGTACAAGGAAATTGCCGATTCCGTCGGTGTGTAAGTACGGAGTACGAACCGGCGCCTGATTCGCCGGTTACGGACGCCACCAAGCCCCGGTTTAACGACCGGGGCTTTTTTTATGTCTATACCGCACACTTTTAGGACGCCCATTACCTGGAAGGTGTCAGCTCCAATTTAAATAGACAGGCAGGTTAAACTAGAGGATAAGGGCCGATTTCCGGCCTGCATAAGGTATGAGGTTTCAGTTTCAGGTATGTCCGACACCCCCTCCATCCGCCTGACGCGCGACGCCAAGCGCCTGATCACGATTGGCCAGGCGCTTGCGCGCTCCGGCAGCCGTCTAGAAGACATTTACTGGGAAGATCAGCTCACCGCGCTCATCACAAAAATTCTTGGAGGCAGAAAAAACAAAACGCTGGAAAGTGTTTTGGACTTCCAGGCCAATAGCGCCAACAGTGATCTCAGCGTTTATGAAATTCTGGTAGAACATGCGGAAACCTGCTCGGAATCCGTGTCCATCAGCCACCAAGGCACCGATTACGACGTACTGATGGTGTCCGCCCCCATTGTGGCCTGGACCCGCTATCGTCTGCCTGCGGGGCAGTTGACTGCTGCTCAGCAACAAGGCCTGCAAGAAGCCCTGAGCAGCCTCATCGCAGCCGAAGGCGCGCGGGTTGTCATGTTGCCCGGCCTGGTCACGTTCGACCAAATGCCCCAAAGCTTCCAGGAAACCCGCCTGTGGACACAGCGACTCGGCGCTCTCGCAGTGGGCAGTGCAAGCGACACCGTGCCCGTACGCGACCCGGTCGATACCGAAGGTATGTTGGCCGACGCGCGCTTCGCTGTCGCGGCCATTGCCGTACCACGCGGCCAGCCAGTGTTCCGCTGGCAGACACCTGACACCCCTGCACTAGAACTACGCGAACAGGCCGGCCTAGCCTGGGCGGAACGAATCAACACCCTGCTTGGAACGCTGTTTACGGGCTGTCAGATCGAAGTCATTTTGCCCGACGCCTACTACACCACGAATCGCGAGGCCGATCGCCGCATCCGCCCCATGGCGCTGCGGGCTGCCGTCACCTGGCTGCAAACAGCGGCCAATCTGCCCGGCAGCGATCTGCGAGCCGCCATCGTCGCCTGCGGCGAAATGGGTGTAGAAGAATTCCGCATTGGTTTCACGCCGCGTACCAGTCACGATGTCATTTACGGCTGCGTTTGGCCGGTTCTGAGCAAAGAAGAAGCCATGATCGACGCCGTAGAAAGCACACACGTCGATGTGCCCGAATCGCTGGCAGCCTTACTTAAGGAACTTGGTGTAGCCGAAGTTCGCCGTCTGCCGGGCATCCATGCCCCAGAATACTGCGAAGACTGCGGCGCCCCGTTCTTCCCCAACTTCCTGGGCGAAATGATGCACCCCGAGCTGCCGGAAGAAACCGATATGGAGCCGGTGCACTTCCATTGATGCTGCAGCCAGGCACACCTTTCATGTCGCCATCGTTCGATATTTTCTGCAAAGTCGTTGACAACTACGGCGACATTGGGGTGTGCTGGCGCCTGGCGCGCAGGCTGGCAGCGCGCCCCGGCAGCGCCGCTATCCGCCTGTGGGTCGACGACCTGGCCAGCTTCGCACGCATCGCGCCTGAAATCCGGCCCGATGTCGCTGTGCAAACTGTTGCAGACGTCACCATTGTGCGCTGGAATGAAGGCGAGGCGCCCACGGCAGCCGTACAGCCAGCCGACATCGTGATAGAAGCCTTTGCCTGTTCACCACCAGAGCATTACATCCAGAACATGTCAGCCCGCCAGCTCTGGATCAATCTTGAATATCTCAGCGCCGAAGATTGGGTGGAATCCTGCCACGGGTTGCCCTCTTTGCAGCCCAACGGCTTACGCAAATTCTTTTTCTTCCCCGGTTTCACGCCGGCCACCGGCGGCCTGATACGCGAACCAGATCTACTGACGCGGCGCGACGCCTTTCAGGCCGACCCACAAGCCCGCCTGACATTGTTAGCAGAACTCGGCGTACAGCCCGAGTGGTTGGAACGTTTAGCAGCGGGCGGCGCAGCGCTGGTCTACGTGTTTTGTTACCCGCAAGCCCCCTTACCTGCCCTGTTGGAGGCATTAGGCCGCCAAGATCGTGACGCATTGGTGTTAATGCCAAAAGGTGTCTGGTCGCATAGCGCGTCTAGCGCTGATTGCGGCGCCCGTCAGGTCGCGATTCATCGCCACGATTTTGTCGATCAAAGCCACTTTGACCAACTGCTTTGGAGCAGTGACCTGAATATCGTGCGCGGTGAAGATTCGCTGGTGCGCGCCATTTGGGCAGGCCGCGCCATGATGTGGCAGCCTTATATCCAGGAAGACGGCGCCCACCTGGAAAAACTCGACGCATGGCTGGCCCGCACTCCTTACTCCACGCCTATTCAGCAAGCCATGCGCGCCTGGAACGACAATAGCGATTTGCAAGCTGTCACCCAAGCTTTGCAACCCCTTCTAGCACCGGCTTCCTTGAAAGAATGGAGCATGCAGAGCCTTGACTGGAGCTCAAAACTCGCCCGGTCAGACGACCTCGTCGATCACCTGCTTCACTTCTACGCAAACAACCACCAAACACGTTAAAATGTGTGGTTTTTCAAGTCCTTGCTCCGGCTTTTGAAGTCGCATATTTCTGACGGAGCAGTCAAACCCGGAGTCACCGAAGTTTATGAAAACCGCACAGGAATTGCGCGTAGGCAACGTCGTCATGGTCGGCAGCGACCCACTGGTTGTTCAAAAGAACGAATACAACAAGTCGGGCCGTAACGCGGCAGTCAGCAAGCTGAAATTTAAAAACCTGCTTACGGGTTCGGCCAGCGAATCCGTCTACAAGGCAGATGAAAAATTCGAAGTCGTGCTGTTGGATCGCAAGGAATGCACCTATTCCTACTTTGCCGACCCTATGTACGTCTTCATGGATGAAGAATACAACCAGTACGAAGTCGAGTCCGACAACATGGGCGACGCCCTGAACTATCTGGAAGAAGGCATGGCTGTAGAAGTAGTTTTCTACGACGACCGCGCCATTTCCGTCGAGCTGCCCAACACGGTGATCCGTGAGATCGACTACACTGAACCCGCAGTTAAGGGTGATACCTCCGGCAAAGTTCTGAAGCCCGCCAAATTGGCCAGCGGCTTTGAAGTCGCTGTACCCCTGTTCTGCAACATTGGCGACAAAATCGAAATCGACACGCGCACAGGCGAATACCGTAGCCGCGCTTCCTGAGCACACATACCACTCAGGTTTTAGCAATAGAAAAGCAGCCTGCTGGCTGCTTCACACCCCAAAAGTTGGATACCCAACATTGGGGTGTTTTTTTATGGTTCTTCAGTTTCCGATAGAGCGCTTAACGCGGGCAATGTTATTGCAGACGGTCATCATCAAGAAAATCGGGGATCACCGAGACGGCAATGCCTTCATCGGCCAGTTCCGCACGTTCCTCTAAGGTGGCTGTCCCGCGAATGGGGCGCGCCTCGGCGTCGCCATAATGAATCCGGCGGGATTCCTGCGCAAAACTGCTGCCAACATTTTCGGTTTCGCTCAGCACCTTGCGCAGATGACGAATGACTTCAGCCTGCACGCGCGCCAAGTCGGCGCCGGAGGGTTCCTGCAATGCCGCACTGTTGCCTGACGCCCCTTTCACCTGTTGGGTGGCAGCCCCATTAACCGGCCCTTCCAGCCGTTCGCGCTTCAGATGCCCGACATTCAAGCGAGCAGCCGAAACCTTGCGGTTCACATTAGTAGAACTGCAGACAGGGCAAGACAGCAACCCCCTGCTTTTCTGGGATTCATAAGCATCTGCCGACGCGAACCAGCCTTCAAAAACGTGGCTATGTTCGCATTGAAGATCGAATACTTTCAGTGACATGACTTATAGATGGGGCCGGGCCCGCCCGATGCAAGCCCTGCAACCATTCTCCTACAGGCGGGGCACGGCGGCAAGCAGCGCTTGGGTCTGTGGGTGCTTGGGAGAACTCAGCACCTCACGCGCGCCCCCCTCTTCAACAATGCGGCCTTCATGCATGATGGCAATGCGGTCGGCCATATACTCCACCACACCGAAATTATGGGTGATGAACAGGCAGGCCAGTTTAAGGGAATCTTGCAAGGCGTGCAGAAGATCGAGAATTTGCGCCTGAACGGACACATCCAAAGCCGAGGTCGGCTCATCGCAGATTAGTACCGTCGGTTCGACTGCCAAGGCCCGTGCGATGGCAATTCGCTGGCGCTGTCCGCCGGAAAACTCATGCGGGTATCGCCGTATGGCATCGGCGGGTAACCCCACCTGTTCCAGCAAAAGCGCCGCACGTTCCTCTCGGTCAGCGCGCGACCATTCAGAACGCAGCGCCGCCATGCCTTCGCCCAGGATTTCACCAATGGGCATGCGCGGATCCAGCGATGCGTAAGGGTCTTGAAAGACGATCTGCACATGGCGTCGCATGCGCTTCAAAGTACCGCCGCGTGCGCCTAGAAGATTCTCGCCGTGCAACAAGGCCTGCCCGCCAACAGCCGCCTGCCCTTGCAGCAACCCTAATAGCGCCTTGGCCGCAGTCGTCTTGCCACACCCCGAGCCGCCCAGCAAAGCCAGCGTCTCTCCGGCCCGCAAGGAAAAGCTAATGCCTTTAAGCACTTCCACGCCTTGGGCGCCGCGCAAAAGCGAACGTCGTTTTACATAGCGCACAGTCAAATCGTTGACCTGTAGCACGGGTTCGCCTTCTGCCTTCACAATTGGCCGCTTGCGCCGCTCCATTGATGGGATCGCCGCCAGCAGCTCACGCGCATAGGGATGACGCGGATCACTGAAAAAACCCTTGGCATCGCGCACTTCCACAATCTGGCCATAGCGCATCAGCGCCACATGCCGCGCGACCTTCTTCACCACCGCCAGATCGTGAGTGATGAGCAGAATCGCCAGCCCAAGCTCGCCCTGAATATCGGCCAGCAGCTCAAGAATCTGGTTCTGGACGGTGACATCCAATGCCGTGGTGGGCTCGTCGGCAATCAACAGACGCGGCTCAGCAGCTAAAGCCATGGCAATCATGATGCGCTGCTTCTGCCCGCCCGAGAACTGAAAGGGGTAGTCATCCAACCGACGCTCAGGCTCAGGAATGCCCACTCTGTCCAACCATTGGACGGCTCGCGCGCGCAAGGCGGCGCCCCGGTAATCCGTGTGCAGTCGCAGGATTTCTTCCAACTGCTTGCCAATGGTGAGCACCGGGTTGAGACAGGTCGACGGCTCCTGGAAAATCATGCCCACCTGACCGCCACGTATGCGCCGCATATCGCGCTCGGGCAAGCGGGTCAGGTCAACCTCACCCAGCCTGACATGGCCGGCCTTCATTCCAGCCGCGTCGGGCAATAAGCGCAGCAGCGCCAGGGCTGTCATGCTTTTGCCGCTGCCCGACTCGCCAACCAAGGCGAATGTCTCTCCGGCAGTTATCGCGAGACTCAGTGCGGAAACCGCTAGCTTCAGCCCCTCTTCCGACTCAACTCCTACGCTCAGACCATCGATGTCCAAGACCGTATTCCCGGCCCGACCTGCGTCATCGCGCAATGCCGCTTCCGTATCGTGGCCCACCGTCATTGCGCCCTCCCTTTACCCTGTTCAACCGTCGCTGCAACGGTTGCACTGCCACCCGCATCCGCAGCCACCAGGCGTGACCGGCCCAAACGCCGCGGCCTGACATGGCGCATGCGCGGATCGAACGCATCTTGCACCGCATCTGCAAAGATGTTGGCCGACAGCACCAGTGTCAGCAGAAAGATAAACGCGGCAGAAAGGTTCCACCAGATCATGGGGTCGCGGGACATTTCGGTGCGTGCTGCGTCGATCATGGTGCCGTAGGAGGGTGTGCTGGGGTCCACCCCAATGCCAAGGTAGGAAAGCACCGCTTCATAAAGCACCAACCCAGAAAACTGCAACACCATCGTAATCAGCACGATATGCATCACATTAGGCAGCAAGTGGCGGCGCATGATGGTCCAGTGGCTGACACCAAATGCGCGCGCCGCCTGCACGTACTCCAGTTCACGCAACTTGAGAGTTTCCGCTCGCAACAGACGGCACAGCCCGGCCCAGCCTGTCAGCCCAAGAATCAGACACAACAGGAACAGGCGCAAATCGGCGCGTGCAGCCACCGTATCGAATAATTCGGGGTTGTTGTCGATATAGACCTGCATCATCAGCACGCACGCCGCCACCAGCAGCACACCCGGAATAGAGGTAAGCGTGGTGTAGATATACTGCACGATGTCATCGACCTTGCCCTTGAAATACCCGGCAGTAATGCCGAACAGGATGGCGGGCGGCAGCATGGCGAACACTGTCAGCAGACCGATAACCAGTGCGGTGCGCACGCTTTTGATAGACAACCACAACACATCGTTGCCGGTGCGATCGGTGCCCAGCACATGGTAGTCTGCGGCCAAACTCAACATGACGCCGGCCAGCATAAAAATGCAGCTTGCCGTCAGCCAGAACGCCCGCCAGGGGATGTCAGACTCTCGCCACCACCACTGCCGGCCCGCCACCCAGCCACCGCGCCGGCGCCCATGCCACCCACTTAGCACGGCTCCAAGCACCAAGCCGGCAACGGCACCCGCCGCCAACCCCAGCAGAACCCGCCGCACAATGTCGGCACCCCGGTGGCTGTCGTCGGCCAACTGTACGCCCGCATACTGCAGGCGCGGGTAGTCTCGCACCACTTCACCGTCCACCAGCCAAGACTCCTTGGTGAACTGATGCAAGGCTAAGGGTGCGGAATAAGTGCGTTCCCGCTTGGGTAGCTGAGTCAGGTCAAGCAGAGCATCCAGGGCTGAACGGGTGATGGGCGAGTGCACCACTTCCTGTTCGCTCGCCCCTGGTGCCGGCGGCAGCACAGGCCGATAGTGGATGGAATCCAGTAGGCCAATCAGCGCAAAGCAGGCCAGCACCACTCCCGCAGCCATGGCCGATGGTCGCCGGAACACTTGCCGCCACCCCGCCGCCATCGTCGGTTGCGAACGCAGGCGCCACACCTGGAAAAACACGCCCAATACAGTCAAAAAAACAAAGGCATCGGTCCAGAGAAGCACGAATTTAGGCATGGTGTCACTCGAATCGGATGCGTGGGTCGGCCAACGTGTACGACACATCAGCCAGAATCAGCCCAACGATATACAGGGCGGAACCCAAGAAAACCATGGCCCGCACGATGGAGAAGTCCTGAGCGTTGATCGCGTCGATGGTGTAGCTGCCCAAGCCGGGAATCCCGAAGAACGATTCCGCGATCAGGCTGCCCATAAACAGCAAAGGTATCGCCGAAACCGTTCCCGTCAGAATGGGCAGCATGGCATTACGCAACACATGGCGAAACAGCACCACTCTCTCTGCCAGCCCCTTGGCGCGCGCCGTGCGCACGTAGTCCTTGCCGCTTTCTTCAAGGAACAGGCTGCGATAGAAGCGGGCTTCCGCCCCCAGCCCGGAAATCACCCCTATCAGCACAGGCAAAGCCAGAAACCGTAAGCTGCCCCAACCTTCCACATAGCCGGAATACGGCACCCACTTCAGAATTTTTGCAAACAACCATTGGCCTGCAATGATGTAGAACAGGCTGGAAATCGATAGCAACACCACACACAGCACTACCCCTGCGAAGTCCAGCCGGGTTCCCTTGAAATACACCAACAGCAGTGAAAACGAAACACTGACCAACAACCCCAGCGCGAAGGTGGGCAGCGCCAGCATCAGGCTGGGCATCATGCGGCTGCGTATTTCCTGGCCGATGTCCCGCCCCCCATCTGAAAAGCCAAAATCAAAGCGCAGCAACGGCACAGAACGGTCGTAGAAAATCGTTTCCTTGAACCGATCCGCACCGTCGGCTGCCTGGTTGTAAAACAGCGGTTTGTCGTAGCCACGCTGTACTTTCCACCGATCAATGGCTTCCTGACTCACCCGCTGCCCACCAATGGCCAGCCGCGCCATGTCATCCGGGGTATTCACAGCAAAAAACAGTACAAACGTCAGAAGATTGACGCCAAGCAGAATGAGCGCACCGTAGAGCAGGCGCCGGAAAATATAGGCAATCATGTGAGGGGAATCTCCGTACTGCGAGCCGGTTCGTCCGCCACGACCGCCGCCTCACGGCGGCGCACCTGGCGCCAAGCCAGCCACACGCCCGCCAGCACGCCAGCTAAAACCAGCAGCAACGGCCACCACACGGGCCGGTTCCATTTCTGCACGTTTTCTGCCCGCAAGGCCGGATCGAGGCGGTAATACTGCAGGGTATTGCGCACCATTTGTGACGGCTTGGCGTTACCCACCCAAGCTTGGTAGGCGCCCCCGGAGGCGGGGTAATAGCCAAACATCCAGGGCGCGTCATGCTGCACAATTTCTACCATGCGGTGCACCAACGCTTCTTTCTGCGGGCCATCGTCCAGGAAACGCATTTCCTCAAACAAACGGTCGAATTCCTCATTGCGATAGTTGGAGGCGTTTTCTCCCCCTCCCTGCGCTTTGGCATTCGGCCCGTAAAGCAGAAAGAGGAAGTTCTCAGCGTCCGGGTAATCGGCCACCCAGCCCCACATAAACATCTGGGCACTGCCGTTGCGCATTTTGTCCTGGAACCGGTTGTAATCGGTGGCCCGTACTTCCAACTGGATGTTGAGTGCAGCCAGTTGGCGGCGCATCCAGTCCAGCATGGGGCTGGAACCCATGCCCCCGGCGGAATCAAAGTGCAAGATCAGAGGGCGGCCTGTTTCCGCATCGCGCCCACCCGGGTAGCCTGCTTCGGCCAGCAGTTGCCGGGCGTCGTCCAGCGAACGACGTTTGGGCCTGCCATCTTCCATGGTATAGACCTGGGTGTTCACACCTTCGGGCAGGGGTTGATGCCCCAAAACTCCAGGCGGCACCGGCCCGTGGGCAGGCGTGCCCTGGTCGTTCAGAAATATGGCGATGAACTGTTCCCAGTCAAAGGCAATACTTAGCGCCTGGCGCAGTTTGCGGTTGCGTTCCTGCTGCTCAGGTGTATCGCCCTGCCCCACAACCGGGTCCATCCAATTGAACCCCAAGTAGAACACTTGCGCTTCGGTGGTGGTGTGAATCTGAATGCCGTGATCGGCATAGAGCGCGGCTTTTTCCGCTGAGTCGGATGCTGCCACCTGCATGGCGGCGCCATAATCGCCGCGCCCGACTTCCGGGATATCGTAATAGCCCTGAATGAATTTACCCATCAGCGGCACGCTTTCTTTTTCCAGGTGGAACACCACTCTATCCACGAACGGCGTCATTTGCCCGCAATCGGCCAGCAGCCCGGCCTCTTTGTCACCAGGCTCACCTTCGCATGGGTAAGGCTCTCCGCGGAAATTCGGGTTGCGCTCCAAAACATGGCGACGGTTAATAATGGATTCGACCATCATGTAGGGCCCTGTGCCTACCGGCCACGTGTTTAACGACAACCCATGTTCGGCCATGCCGGGTTGGCTGTAAAAACGGTCGGCCTCCCAGGGAATCGGCGCCGTGAACGTCATGGCCAGCCAATAGCGGAACTGTGGGTACTTGCCGATCACCCGTATGCGCAAGGTATGCGGGTCAATCGCTTCCACGCCTTCAAAGCCGTGCTCGCGCAAATCGAGCCAGAGTCGCTGGCCGGCCGGCGTGTCCGGGTCGGCGGCATCAAGCGCTTTAAGGCGCTCGCCATATTCACGCATGCCCACTACGTGTTCGGCCATCACCCCGAAAATCGGCGACACCACGCGTGGGCTGGCCAGACGCCGGAACGCATACACATAATCGTCGGCCACCAACTCGCGGGTACCTGTTTCAGGAAAGTCGGTAATGGCATATCGCCCTTTGATCTCTTCAGGCTGTAGTGGCCAGTACAACGCACGGCCTTCGGCATCTTGAGCGAAAGCCGGGTGCGGCTGATACATGATGCCGGGCCGGATCGGCACATCGTATACGCTGACCGCCACCTCCTCACCCGCTACATCGGGGGGCAGCTCACGGCCATCCTTGTCGTAATAAACAGGCTGCGCGACTTCGACCGCGGCCTTGGGTATCAGCTGATATGGCCGCTTCAGGTAGTCGTAGGCGTACAGCGGCTCGTAAATGGAATAGGTAAAAGGCGTTTCATCCGTGGAATACGAACTGGCCGGGTCTAGATACTTAGGCGAACGTTGAGTGAAAGCGGTATGCAACACGTTACGCGCTGCATCCTCGCGGGGGTAAGGGCTATTCACGGGTTCGTTACTACATGCCGCAACCCACAGCACCAAGCTGACAGCCAATAGCCTCATCAGCCCTCGCGCCACACCTGCCCGATTGCCGCCCGACTTAACCATCCCTTTTCTGAGCATCATTACCCGGTTCATGCCTGCTTTCGGCCCTGTATCAACATTTTTTATTTGTCTGCCCGCAGCATGATAATGCATGCGCTTGTTTGCCTTACGAAAAGGCGGGCGCCCAGGCCCGTTGCAGCACGCTATCGAGCGCCGCAGGCGAAGCCATCATGCCCGGCACCGAAAGATTATCGCCCCCCAGGCGCGACGCGATAAACGTATCGGCCACGGGTTGCGGCGCGTGGCCGCGCAACAAAGCCGCTTGAACCAGCAAAACCAACGTGCCGGCCACATTGCGAGCCACCGCTTCCCGCTCCGGCGCAGGGCGCGACAGGTGTTCAACCAGCGCCTGCAACCGAGAATCCGCCAGAGCCTCACCTTGCAGGCTGTCGCGCAGCCAGCCCAACAAAGCCTCCCACCAATCAGGGTGCCGCTGAACGGCCCGCAACACATCCAGGCACATCACATTGCCCGACCCTTCCCACAAGGAGTTCACGGGCGCTTCACGATACAGCCTGGGCAAGATATGGCTTTCTATATAGCCATTTCCACCTAAGGCTTCCAGCGCTTCGGCCACGACTGGAATGGCCCTTTTACACACCCAGAACTTGGCAGCAGGCGTCACGATTCGGGCCAGGGCATCATCCAGCGGCCCCGTTCTGGCAGCCACCGCTCGCGCCAAACGCATGGCCAGCGCCACCGCCGCCTCGACTTCCAGTGCAAGATCCATGAGCACCGCCCGCATCAGAGGCTGCTGCAGCAAGGGCCGCCCGAATGCCACCCGGTGCTGCGCATGGTGCATGGCCTGCACTAAGGCGGCTCGCATCAAAGCCGTGCTGCCCAACACGCAATCAAGGCGGGTGTAGCCCGCCATCTCCACCAGGGTGGCAATGCCTCGCCCCGGTTCGCCCACCAGCACGCCCTCGGCATCCTGAAACTCCACTTCAGCACTGGCGTTGGAGCGATTACCAAGCTTGTCCTTCAGTTGCATGAGCCACACCGCATTGCGGCGCCCATCCGGCAACCAGCGGGGCACATAAAAGCATGTGGGTTCGCCTTCAAGCAAAGCCAGTACCAGGTGGGCGTCCGCAGTCGGTACAGAAAAAAACCATTTGTGCCCAACCAGCCGGAACACACCTTCCTCACCTTGCACAGGCGTAGCCAGAGTCGTCGCACGCCGCAGATCGGAACCGCCCTGTTTTTCTGTCAGGCCCATGCCGACCAACATACCCCGCTTATCGGCCAAAGGCGTATCGCGTTCGTCGTAGGTGTGTGAAAACAGCAGGGGGCTCAGCTCACTGAACCATGGCTGGCGCGACAGGATTGGAATGGCCGCCGACGTCATGGTCAGCGGGCACAGCGTGCCCATTTCAATTTGGCCGTGCAGTAGAAAGGCCGCCGCCCGCGCCACCGAAGCAGGCTGATGCAGGCCCTGCCCGACGCCAAAGGCCAGGAAGGCATGCCAACCAGGGTCAAAATCTACGCTATCGATGCGGTGGCCCTGACGATCGAAAGGCCGGGCCTGCGGTGGGTAGCGATCCGCTCGGGCCGCCAGTGCGATAATAGGCGCTTGGCCTAATTCGCCGCCATACGCCGACAATGTCTGAGCGGACTTGCCTGCGCCTTCACGCACAACCGCTTCCTGCAGCACGGTGTCAACGGCGTACAAGTTGTAATCGACCAGGTCGGGAACCTGGTTGGTGACTTCGTGAGTATTCCATCCCATGGCATACCTCGTGTCCGTACTTCATACTAACTGAAGGAAAACCCGCTTGAAAACCCGTACTATCGTCATCGCCGCGTCGTTGTTACTTA
This sequence comes from Achromobacter sp. F4_2707, assembly GCF_047501535.1. Lineage (NCBI taxonomy): Bacteria > Pseudomonadati > Pseudomonadota > Betaproteobacteria > Burkholderiales > Alcaligenaceae > Achromobacter > Achromobacter sp. F4_2707. Next base: position 64,971 of record NZ_JAZDRJ010000007.1, on the reverse strand, counting down.
TGCTGGGCGTCGGCACCGGCGCATTTGGCGCCCATGGCTTGCGGGCCCATGTCGGTCCCAATATGCTAGCCGTTTGGCAAACCGCCGTGCTTTATCAGATGTTTCATGCCCTAGGGCTTCTAGGCCTGGCGGCACTGCGTCCACGCTTGCATGGCAAGCTGGCGTCGGCGGCCGTCGTGTTTTTACTGCTTGGCATCCTGATCTTCAGTGGCAGCTTGTATACACTGGTGTTAAGCGGCATACGCATGGTAGGGGCAATCACGCCCATTGGCGGCGTAAGCTTTATGATCGGGTGGCTGCTACTGGCACTGGCGGCAGCACGCGGCCAGTGGGATACTGTCAGCTAAGTTGCCAAAAGCGGCTCAGCCCGCCGCTTTTTCTTGTTGGGAGACACCATGTGGCATGAGTATCCTGACCCATCGTCCTGCATAGATGCCTTGGTTGAAGACATCGCCCAGCGTATCCGGCAAGGCCTGCACACTGCTGAATCCTTCACCCTGGCGGTTTCCGGGGGGCGCACCCCCATCCCTGTGTTCGACAGGCTGGCGGAAATCGAACTGGAATGGCATCGGGTGCGAGTGCGTTTGGTAGACGAACGTTACGTCCCGGCCTCCCATCCTGACAGCAATGAAAGCTTAGTTCGCCAACACCTGCTAACCGGTGCTGCCAGCAAGGCTGAATTCCAGGGCCTTCACCAGGCCGGCGCCACAATTGAAACCGCGGTGGCGGCTGCCAACGCCGACGCTCAGCCCATCGACTTAGCCTTGTTGGGTATGGGCGAAGACGGCCACATGGCGTCGATTTTCCCCGACGCGCCACAACTTGATGCTGCGCTGGCCGCCGATGCGGCCTGCTATTTGCATGTCACGCCTACGCAGGCGTCGCACGAGCGTATTTCTCTCAGCCTAGCGGCCCTGCGCGCCTGCCGGCACACCATTCTCCACATTACTGGAATCAAGAAACGAGACATTCTGCTAGAAGCCCAACGTCAAATCGACCGGCGCCTTCCTATCAGTTTTCTTGCCGCAGAACAGAGAGCGTCCTTCCATGTCTATTGGCACCCATGAGCACACAGTCAGAGTTGTTGGCGATATCGGCGGCACACACATCCGCTTCGCCGTGAGTCGGGGCGTACAAGATATCAGCCGCATATGGGTCAAACGTACGGTTGATTACCACGACCTCGAAACCCCGCTGCGCGAATTCCTTTCTCAAGAAGGGCTGGAGGGCATCAAGACCGCCGTAATCGGCATCGCCAACCCTGTTTCGGGCGACCACATCAGCATGACCAACGCGCAATGGTCTTTTTCTACAGAAGCCACTCGCAAGGCGCTTAAGCTAGAACGCCTGGTTCTGCTAAACGATTTTTCCGCCCTGGCGCTCGCCCTGCCCCACTTGCCTTCCGATGAACTCGAACTCATCGGTAGCGGCCAGCCCGTGCGTGGCACCCCCATAGGGCTGCTGGGCCCGGGCACCGGGTTGGGTGTTTCGGGCCTGATCCCCACCAGCGAAGGCAAATGGGTGGCACTGGCCGGTGAAGGCGGCCACACGAGCTTTTCGCCCTGCGACGAAACCGAAACTTGGCTATGGGAACAGGCACGCGAGATTTACGGCCATGTTTCCACAGAACGGTTTTTATCCGGCGCCGGGCTGCAACTGATCTACCAATGCCTTACACGGCAAGAGGGCCAGCCGCAGGAAGACCTCGCCCCCTGGGACATCACCGCCCGAGCACTGGAGCAATCCTGCTCGCTCAGCCTGCGCACCCTCGATATTTTTTGCGCCATTCTGGGCACGGCGGCGGCCAACCTGGCACTGACTCTGGGTGCTCGCGGCGGCATCTTCCTGGGTGGCGGCATTGTGCCCAAACTGGGCGAATACTTTTCCCGTTCGCCGTTCCATGCCCGCTTCCGCGACAAAGGCCGGTTCGGCGACTACCTCGCCGCCATTCCTGTACATGTCATCCGCAGCCCTTACCCCGGCCTGGTGGGAGCCGCCGCCCACCTGGTACCGCAGGGCGGTCTAACATGATGCTGCCCCTGCCTCGCCGCTTCTATCAGCGGCCTGCCACTGAAGTAGCGCGCGACCTCCTTGGCAAGTTGCTGGTACACCGCACAGATCTGGGCTTGTGCATGGGCCGCATCGTCGAAGTGGAGGCCTACCTGGGGCGCCAGGATCTTGCCGCGCATTCCTCCAAAGGAGTCACCCCTCGTACCCAAGTCATGTTTGGCGAAGCCGGGCACGCCTATGTCTACTTAATCTATGGCATGCATCACTGCATGAATGTGGTGACCGGCCCTGCGGCCAGCGGCTCCGCCGTCTTGCTCCGTGCACTGGAACCCGTACAAGGGCTGGAATCCAACACCAGCGGCCCCGGGCGGCTCACCAAGGCCATGGGAATAGACAAAAGCCTTTATGGCGCCGACCTTTGCCAACCTGACAGCCCCTTGTTTCTGGCGGATGATGGCTACACGCCAACATCCGTTCTGACATCACCACGCATAGGCGTGCACTACGCCGGCGCTTGGGCGGACAAGCCGCTTCGCTATTATGTAGAAGGCTCCGCATGGGTCTCGCGTGTGCCGAAGCCGCGAGTCAAAAATAAGAATTTTTCTCAATCGCCTGCACAAGTTTCAAATTCAGTGTAGAATTCGCGTCTTTCATGGCTAACACGCCATGTGAACTCATGGTTTTTCTGAGGCGCTAACGCACTTCGGAAATGAGCAAAGCAACTTGTTTTACCGCCACAGCGCAAACGACTTGCACCGCTTTTAAAAATCATGTTATAGTTCATTTCTCAGCGGCTGTAGCTCAGTTGGATAGAGTACTTGGCTACGAACCAAGGGGTCGTGGGTTCGAATCCTGCCAGCCGCGCCATACAAATCAAGGGGTTAGCTCACAAACGGGCTAACCCCTTGTGCTTTTGTGCGGCCTTCTCATAGCTGATCGATTACGCTGAATACCGCCCACACGAATCGCTAGGCTGCGTCCCGCCAGTGAAATTCATACCTCGGTATAGCCTAAGCGTCGAATCCCTATCAGCCAATGTCTACTTGGCGGGGGTGGTTACGCCTTCGTGTCAATTCTCCTGACCGTGTGCCAACGCCGTTCATTCCTACTATGACAAAGAAATTCCTGGAGTTCCAGGGTTCCGGGTCCAAATCAGCTTGCCATTGAGCGGATCGCAACCCATCCCTCTGTCCAGCAAACCAGAACGAATAGCGCTAGCCGCCTTACCAGACAACCCGTAGCGATGCGAAACCGCAATTAGGGTAATCGAAATGAAAGCCTATCTTCATTTTTGAAGCACTTCGCTACGAACCAAGGAGTCGTGGGTTCGAATCCTGCCGGCCGCGCCAAAACTCACTAGTTTTATGAGCTAATTAAGACTGCCCAAACCGATTCCCAAAACATCAATAAGCACATGTCCGCCATGGTTTTAAGGGGTGTGCGCTGCTTACCGCTCTACACTGAAATGCTGTGTCTCCCCATGCCGGTCGGCATATGACATTACCCACGGAGAAGCAGTCATGAGTCAGCCCCCTCACCTTGACCAGGATTCCTCAACCGCTCACGATGTTGCGGATTCACCTTCAAGCAGGCCGGCACCCTGTCCCATCGAAACGACATCCAGTAACGGTGCGGGAATTCCTCAATGGGATCCGCGTTCGGAATCCGTACAGCGCGATCAAATCGCCTCTTACGATGCAATGCGGCAATCTTGCCCGTTGGCGCAAAGCCCGTATGGCTACACCACGGTGTTTCGGCATGCAGACGTTCTGCGCGTGGTTGAAGACCATGAAACCTTCAGTAGTGCGGTTTCCCGTTACCCTTCTGTGCCCAACGGCATGGATCCGCCCGAACACACGCCTTTCCGCCGACTGATAGAGCCGTATTTCGATCAAGCTCATATGGAGGCTTTTGAACCAGAATGCCGCGGAATTGCGGCTGAACTGGTTGCTCAATTACCCCGCCAGGCCGACATCGAGCTGATTAGCGAATTCGCGCAGATCTTTGCTCTGCGCATTCAGTGCGCCTGGCTGGGCTGGCCGGCGGCGCTGCATGAACCTTTGCGCCTGTGGACATTGAAAAACCAGGCAGCCACCATGTCTCGCGACCGCGAGGCTCAGGAAAGCGTGGCTCAGGAGTTCGACCAATATATAAAAGATCTTCTCGCTGCACGGCGTGAAGCGGGCGCTGCCGCCCCCGACGACATCACCACCCATCTGTTACGCAACGATTCCTTGGGCCGCCTGCTGACGGACGAAGAAATCACCAGCATCCTGCGCAACTGGACGGTGGGCGAGCTGGGCACCATTGCAGCATCGGTGGGCATTTTGGTGCATTACCTTGCAGATCACCCCGCTATCCAGCAGCACCTGCGTGACAACCCGGCCGATCTCCCGGCGGCGATTGATGAAATCCTGCGCATTCATGCGCCCCTCATCATGAATCGCCGCATCACCACCCGCGAAATCGAGCTGGCAGGCCACACGCTTCCTGCGGGCACCCGCTTAGCTGTGTTGTGGGCTTCGGCCAACCGCGATGAGGCCGTCTTTGGCGACCCTGATGAATTCCGTCTCGACCGCGACCCGGCGCTCAACCTGCTGTATGGCGCAGGCGTACATGTTTGCCCCGGCGCTCCCTTGGCCCGGCTGGAACTTCTGGCAGTTATGAACGCTTTACTGTCGGGAACCCAGTGGTGGGCGCTGAGCGATGACTCAGCCCCCACCAAGGCCATCTACCCGGGCAGCGGTTTTTCTTCGCTCTTTATCACCCTGCGTTAAGCCTCAGACGGGTTTCAGGCAGGCCTGCGATATGGTTCGCAGCGCTTGCCGCAATCGGCAAAGGTTTCTTCGTGTGCCTTCTTCGGTCATAATCTGGCACATTGAAAATCGGGTGCATAGTCGCTCCCGCAAAATATACAGGAGACTTCCTTTGCCTAAACCCCAACAGATCACCTGCGTAGAGGATTTCCGCAAGCTGGCCGTGCGACGCGTACCCCGTATGTTCTACGACTACGCCGATTCGGGCTCGTGGACGGAAGGCACGTACAGGTCGAATGAAGAAGATTTCCACAAGCTGAAGTTCCGCCAGCGGGTGGCGGTAGACATTGCACAGCGTAACCTGCGCACCACCATGGTGGGTGAGCACGTGGCCATGCCGGTCGCACTGGCACCCACCGGCCTGACGGGCATGCAACACGCAGATGGGGAAATTTTGGCGGCGCGCGCCGCTGAAAAATTCGGTGTGCCTTTCACCTTGTCCACCATGAGCATCTGCTCGATTGAAGACATTGCGGCTCACACCCACAAACCTTTTTGGTTTCAGCTTTACGTGATGCGCGACCGCGACTTCATGGAACGCCTGATCGACCGTGCCAAGGCGGCCAACTGTTCAGCGCTAGTGCTTACGCTCGACCTGCAAGTGTTGGGGCAACGCCATAAGGACATCAAGAACGGCCTGACCACGCCTCCGAAACCCACTCTAGCCAACCTGATTAATCTGGCCACCAAACCACGGTGGTGCCTGAACATGTGGGGCACACACCGCCGCAGCTTCGGCAACATCGTTGGTCACGCTAAAAACGTCACAGATGTCTCGTCGCTGGCTTCCTGGACAGCCGAACAATTCGACCCCAGCCTGAACTGGGCCGACCTGGAATGGATTAAAAAACGCTGGGGCGGCAAGCTGGTGCTCAAGGGCATTATGGAACCGGAAGACGCCCGCCTGGCGGTGGAGTCTGGCGCTGACGCCATTATTATTTCCAACCACGGCGGCCGTCAGTTAGATGGGGCCCCCTCTTCCATCTCGGCCTTGCCCCGAGTCGTACACGCCGTGGGCAAGGACATCGAAGTCTGGGTGGATGGCGGCATCCGTTCGGGCCAGGATGTCCTGCGCGCCACCGCCCTTGGAGCGAAAGGCACCATGATAGGCCGTGCGTTCTTGTATGCCCTGGGTGCAATGGGCGAAGCCGGCGTGCTGCGCTGCCTGGAAATTATCGCCAAGGAACTGGACGTCACCATGGCGTTCTGCGGCCGCACTGACATTCAACAGGTGGATCGCTCCATTTTGTTAAATGGCGATATCTTTGACTGAGTTCGAGCTGCGGCCGCGGCAGTGTAATGGCGCCGCCTGCCATGGTCGCAGGCGCACCCAAGGTTAATCCAGCGGCTGGATCAGCTCCCGCGTCAGGTGGGCGCGGTCCGGCTCGACTTCTCGTAGCGGCTCAACGGCCTGCATGGTGCTTAAGCAACGCTGGGCTAAACGCTGATACATCCGGGTGCCGTAATGTTTGCGGGCGATGCGTTCGTCGCTAACTTCCCCCCGTATGGTGGCAGGAGCCCCCGTTACCAAACTACGGGGCGGAATATCCATGCCCACTTTCACAAAAGCCATGGCCCCAATAATGCTGCCTTCGCCCACCACTGCACCATCCATCACCACGGCATTCATACCGACCAGAACATTACGGCCGATGTGGCAACCGTGAAGCACTGCTGCGTGGCCGATATGGCCATCTTCTTCGACCACGGTATCTTGTCGGTGCGTGCCATGAATGACGCAGGAATCCTGAATGTTGCTGCCCGCCTTCATGATGATGCGGCCAAAATCGCCACGCAGTGATGCCAATGGGCCCACGTATACGCCCGGCCCGATAATGACATCGCCGATCAGCACCGCAGTGGGATGCACAAAAGCAGTGGGATCAACCACCGGTGTAATGCCATCTATGGCATAGACCTTCAGCATGAAAATGTCTCCAGTTATATAGGTATTAAGGTGTGGCGGGCAGCCATGCCGGGCGCGGAGAATCAAGGCGGTGTGTCGCTCCCGGCACTGGCGGAAAACGGTTTGAACCCGACTGCCAATCTTGGTAAGCCTGATTAATGTATTCGCGGCTGTGGGCGACAAAGTTCCACCACATACTAATAGTGGCGGGAAACGGTTCGCCTCCGATCAGCAGACAGCGGGTATCAACTGAGAAGGAGAGATCCAAGGTAGCGCCACCGGGCTCCAGATACACAAACTTGCCATCATTAATGTCTACATTATTGATACTTACATTGCCTTGCAATGGTAAGAGCCCGTATTCGAAATCAGGGCGCAACGGCAGCTCCATGCGGCCTTCTTTATGCGCATGCAAATCTAACCCCACCAGCGGCGTATAGACGCGGGCAGGCGCCTGCTTCCCTTCAAACTCGCCTACCAGCAGCGTGCATTCAATATTTTGGTGCGACCATCTGGGCAGTTCGGGGTAGTGGTTGAAAGCCGGCTCAATATCGGCGTGTTCCTCGGGCAGCGCAATCCAAAGCTGTGCCGCGTGCAGGCGCTCGCCCTGTAATGAGTCCTCGGTGTGGGCAATGCCCCGCCCCGCTGTCATGAGGTTGACCTCACCGGGGCGCACGACTTGTTCGGAACCCAGGCTGTCACGATGCAGGATCTCGCCTTCCATCATCCAGGTGAAGGTCTGCAAACAGGTGTGCGGGTGGGCTTCGACATGCATGCCGGCATTGCCGCGTAACTCTACCGGCCCCAAGTGATCGAGAAAGCACCAGGCACCAATCAGGCGGCGTTCACGCGTGGGCAAGGCTCGCCCAACAGTAAACCCAGCTCCAAGCTCTGCCTTACGTAAGTCAATGAATTGCATGCCCCGCCTCCAGAATCTCTAAATAAACCCAACCAGGCGCAGGCATAAGGGAACGAGAACAGCGGTCAGCAACCCCGCCAAACCCATGGCCAGCCCGGCGAAAGCGCCCATTTCCTGCCCGCCCTGCATGGCCCGCGCCGTACCAATGCCATGGGCTACCACCCCCAGGGTGAAGCCGACCACATGAGCCTCGCGAATACGCATGAGCGCAAGCAGGGGTTGGGTGATGGCCCCGCCCAGAATACCGGTCAGCATCACCATGGCGGAAGTCAGCGATACCACGCCGCCGAGTTTTTCGGTCAGGCCAATAGCTATTGGCATGGTAACGGATTTGGCCGCCATGGAAATCACGGTGGCTTGTGATGCCCCGAACCACCCGGCCAGAGCCATGGCGGCCGCTACCGCCACGGCGGAACCGACAAGCGCCCCGGCCAGCAATGCCGGCCAATCACGCTGTAAACGTGCCAGTTGATGGTAAAGGGGGACGGCCAAGGCGACGGTGGCAGGCCCAAGCAAAATATGTATGTAACGCCCACCTGAAAAATAAGTGTCGTAATCAATGCCGCCCACCAACAGCACCACCACCAGAAGCAGCGTTGCTACAGCCACCGGATGCAGCCAGGCGCTGTGGCCGGAACGTTGATGCACGGCAAGCGCCAGCCGGTAAGCCACCAAGGTAGCCAGCAGCCAGGTAATCGGCAAGCCGGCAATATGCTGAAGGAGTTCCAAGGCGCCCTCCTTACCGTTTCAGAAACTTGACTGTCGCCGCTGTAGCGGCGATGGCTGCGGCTGTAGCAACCACCAAGGCGATAGCAATTGCCAGCCATTCGTCGACGATGCGATCCAGGTGCGCCACAATGCCTACAGCAGCGGGAATGAAAAGCAGGCTGAGGTGCTTAAGGAAGGCGGCGGTGAAGGTATCGAGTTCGGCGTCTTCTCGGCCCCTGATCACTAAGTAGAAAAACAGCAGAGCCATGCCGACCACTGCGCCGGGAATTGGCAAAGACAAGGCAAACACAAAGGCTTCACCGGCAACCTGAAATGCCAGAAGCTTGATCAAGCCCCCTATCATGGGCCCCTCCTTCCCTAGTAGAGAGCGATCCGCGCCAGATTCACGGCATTCCCCACACTGTTCTTATTCTCATGGTCGAAAAACTGCGCCGCACGCCACCTCCGGCACAGCACACATTCTTATTTATTATGCGCCATTTTAAGCACAACATTTCCGGTGTCCCACCTGGCTCATACGCAAGTATCAAGACACTCCGGCGGTATCACCGCTGCTGGTGTACCACGCTTACTCACCTTGCACACCTTAAACATCAACCAATTAATTAGTCGGTTCTAATATAATGATGTTTTTCACTTAACCTGGAAGAAACATGTCCCGCTACACTGAATTGACCGAGAACATCAAAACCAACCTTGCTCCCGTACGCAAGGGCGTGCCTGAAGTCATGCAGGCGTTTGGCGCCATGAGTAAGGCCGCAAACGCAGAAGGCGCTCTGGACACAAAAACCAAAGAGCTTATTGCGCTGGCTATCGGTGTCGCCATTCGCTGCGACCCGTGCATCGGTTTCCATGCCAAAGAGCTCGTGCGTTTGGGCGCCACCCAGGAAGAAATTCAGGAAATGCTGGGTGTGGCCATGTATATGGGCGGCGGTCCTTCCGTGATGTATGCCGCCAACGCCATGGAAGCGTTTAATGAATTTGCTAGCGCTCAAGCCTGAGTTTGCTCTAGCAGTTCCTCAAGAAACCGATCCACCACAAGATTCTGCCGTCGCCCCGTTCGCGTGACGGCGGCAATCGCCACAAGAAAATTCATTTGTTCAGGCATGATGGCCGCCATCATGCCTTTTTCAACCCAGCCGGCCGCATAATGGTCGGGTAGAAAACCAATGTATTCCCCCGTCAGAATCAAAAAGGCAATGGCCTCGCGGTCAGTTGCCTTGGCAACGCACGACAGGCTCCGGTGTAAATCCAGCGCTTCCGCACTCAGGCGGTAGGTCGGCACGACAGCCGGCGTGCCTGCCACCTGGTTGGCGTCGACTTCGGCCACCTGACTAAACAGGGGGTGGTCGCGGCTGCAGTAAAGCAGGGAACGTTCGTCATACAGCGGGTGGTAGTCCAGGCCGCTGAGCCGGTTGGTCAGAGGCAAGGCCCCCACATGCAGGCGACCGTCAAAAAGCCCTCGCTCGATTTCCCCTGGCGTGCTCATGCTGATGTGGATTTGCACCTCCTGGCTTTGGCGCCGCAGTTCACGCAAGGCCGAGGTAATGCGCATGCGCGGTTGGGTGACAAGGTTGTTCATCAGGCCGATGTTCAGTTCACCTCGCAAGCGCTGGTGCATCAAGTTGATTTCGCTGCGGAAATCCTCAATCGCCCCCATCACAGCAGCACTGGCCCTCAGCACCTCACGCCCCTGATCGGTTAGCGCGAACCCCGCCCTGCCACGCTGGCATAAACGCATGCCCAGGCGTTTTTCAAGGTCGCTCATATGCAGGCTGATGGCCGAGCGGGTGATTCCCAGTGCGCTTTCGGCCGCCGCAAAACTGCCATATTCGGCCACCGTGCGAAACACCCGCAGCAAACGCAGGTCGAAGTCGGTGACTTGGGCGAGCAGGTTTTTTCTCATAGGTGAGTTTTCCCATAAGCATGCTTGAATAAATAGCTATTTTACTTACGCATAATATTTTGCATAATGAAAAGCCTATAAAGGAAACTGCCTTCCACAAGTGGCCGCATACGGCCCCACTGCCTCCCCATTCACCGCCTTTCGGAGACACTCATGAACTTTCCTGCTTATCAACCCGCGGGCCTGGTCGAGTCGCTCAATCTTCGTTCACACTGGATGCCCTTCAGCGCCAACCGCGCCTTCCAAAAAGACCCTCGGATTATTGTTGGTGCCCAAGGCAACTGGCTGTACGACGACAAGGGCCGCCGGGTCTTCGACAGCCTCTCGGGCCTGTGGACTTGTGGCGCCGGCCACGGTCGCGAAGAAATCCAGCAAGCGGTGTCCAAGCAGCTTGGCACGCTCGACTATTCACCCGCCTTCCAATTCGGCCACCCCTTGTCTTTCCAGTTGGCCGAAAAAATCGCAGCGCTCATGCCGGGCAATCTGAACCATGTCTTCTTCACGGATTCCGGTTCGGAAGCCGCCGATACCGCCGTGAAAATGGCGCGCGCCTACTGGCGCCTGAAGGGCCAGCCCGCCAAGACCAAGCTCATTGGCCGCGCCCGCGGCTACCATGGTGTGAATATCGCCGGCACCAGCCTGGGTGGTATTGGCGGCAACCGCAAGATGTTCGGTTCGCTCATGGATGTCGACCACCTGCCCCACACACTGCAACCGGAACTGGCTTTTACACGGGGGCAAGCCGAAACAGGCGGCGTTGAACTGGCTAACGAACTGCTCAAATTAATTGAACTGCACGATGCCTCCAACATCGCCGCTGTCATTGTCGAACCCATGTCCGGTTCTGCCGGCGTGCTGGTTCCCCCCAAAGGCTATCTGCAACGCCTGCGCGAAATCTGCGATCAGCACGGCATTTTGCTGATCTTCGACGAAGTCATTACAGCATTTGGCCGCATGGGCACCACGACCGGCTCCGAGTACTTCGGTGTCACACCTGACATCATGAATATTGCTAAGCAGGTCACCAACGGCGCCATCCCCCTGGGCGGCGTCGTGGCTACCAGCGAGATCTACGATACGTTCATGAATCAGTCCTTGCCCGAGCACATGGTCGAATTTCCTCACGGGTACACGTATTCGGCTCACCCGGTGGCCTGCGCAGCGGGCATTGCTGCGCTCGACCTGCTCGACCGCGATGGCCTGATCCAGCGTTCTGCGGAACTCATCCCTCATTTCGAGAACGCCCTGCATGGCCTGAAAGGCTGCAGTCCCAACGTTATCGACATTCGTAACTGCGGCCTGGGCGGCGCGATCCAAATCGCTGCACGCGACGGCGACCCAGCCATTCGCCCTTACGAAGCCGGCCTCAAATTGTGGGAAAAAGGCTTTTACGTGCGCTTTGGCGGCGACACGCTGCAGTTTGGCCCCACTTTCACCAGCAGCCCGCAAGAACTCGACAGCTTGTTCAATGCTGTGGGCGAAACGCTGAAAGAAATCGCCTAAGTCTTAACTAGAAAAAAGGGCGCCTTGGCCGCAATACAGCGGCGAGGCGCTTTTTTATTTATGGGTTGAAGTTGGTGTTCGGGTTCGCGTGCGGGTTCGGGATCGACGTTGGGATCGGCCCTGAGCTCGGAATCAGGCGCCGGACATCAGGGCCTTCCCAGCAGATACAGCCCGGTGCGCTGTACAAACGACTCATAGCTAATAGGCCGCCCTGCTGCCGCCAACTCGCTGTTGGGTTGCCAGTGCACCCAGGTTCTGCCTGTACGGGCATCGTGCACCACCTTGTAAAGGTAAGCGGGAACAGCCACCCTGCCCTGTCCAATGCGGGCAGGTTCGCCGCTGTAAACGGGCCCGGTAAACACATACACATCGCCCTGAGCCCGCATAATGTATTTACGGGTATCTTGCTCAATGCGGTTCCAGGCCCCGGCATTCTGCACCTGGTTCTGCGGCACCATATTAGCCAGCGAAAAACTCTGCTCCATGGCTTGTGGCGTGTGCATATCGCCCGCTGGCGCCATGTGGCCGCGCGAATAACCTGAATTGCGATAATCCGCCAGCACAGCGCGCTCAGCGGCCGGCAGGCGCGCTTCAGCATAAAAACGGTCGCGGCGCTCTACGCCCCGAGCCTGCTGAATCATCCGCCGGTTCAGGCGCTGAGCTACAAACACTGGGGTTTTCGTGCCGCCATTGTGCAAAATAGCGAAAGCATCAAAACACAGCTCGCGCAAACCCCGTCCCGACGGCACCAATGGCGTGCCTTGCGCAGGGAAGAACTGTCGGCACTGCGTAAATCGGGTCTGGGCATAGGCGCCAGCAGACGGCGGCAAAGCAGCGACGGTCTGCTGCGGCCACCCCCACTGTTCCAATAGCGGCGCCAGAGAGACCTGATCGCGCCATTGAGGGTGCAGAACGGCACTCGCTAAGCCAAACGCTAATAGCGCTGAGCTGCTGAATGCCTTCAGGAAACGAGCCAGATTGCTGCGGGAGCGAGTGCTGCGTCGAGAAGCGGTACGACGTTTGGGTCGGTGAACAGGTTTTTTATTGCGGGCCATACTGCAGGGGGTTGGGCGCAACAGCTTAAGGCGCCGGGCCTCTCATTGTAGGCCACACCCCTTGCCCCCCTTTTCAGGCAACAGCAACTCGTGGAAATGCAACTTTGGTATAAAACCAGATGCTGACCATGCGGCTATACGCTAACCCGCCTTTACGGCCTGAGTTTTCACCCCTATCGAAGGAGCAACCATGCCCGGAAACCTCATGATCATTGCAGGCGCATTGCTAATCATCGGTTCAATAGCCGCCGGTTTCTACCAGATATCCATCAAATGCTCGCAGGCCGGCCCTTCCGGCTGCGAAGAAAGCATGGTCGATCTTATTTCCGCCCTCATGATCGCCAACGAAGGAATTTTCTTCTGGCTGGCCTGGGTGGCGGGCATTTTTCTCATTTGGGGTGGCATGCGGGCAAAAGGGTGAAGCCCCGTCTTCGGGTAAGCAGGCCCACATGATAAAATCATTGCGTTTGAACGCATCTAGTCAAACCTGACCGAGGACGACCTCGGCACGGCATCAGCAACAAGGGACGGCCCTGCTCTTCTACCGGAGTACCTCATGGCCAACCGTCCTGCCCCCTTCCCTGCGCTGACACGCATCCTTTCCAATTTCCCCCGAATCACCTGGCTCCGGCTGTTGAGTTCGTGGCTGATCGTCGGGCTTTTCTCTGCGTATGGCGGGCAATGGCTTGGAGAGCCTCTTAGCGCGATCACGGCAGGCATTATCTTTCTGGTGCTGTTTACAACCATTCTCACAGCATCTTTTGGGGTGGTGCACGAAGCCGATCACCTGGCGCATCAATTGGGCGAACCTTATGGCACCCTGATTCTTACGCTGTCTATCGTCGTGATTGAAGTGATTCTGATTGCTTCCGTACTGCTTGGCCCGGGCGAATTTCCGACTATCGGCCGCGACTCTATTTTCGCCGTCATGATGATTATTCTGAACCTGGTAATGGGGGTCTGCCTGATAGCCGGGTCAATACGCCATGGTGACCAGGAATACAACGCCCAAGGCGCGAGCGCCTACCTTTCAATGATTTTTCTTCTCACCAGCATTGCACTGGTGCTTCCCAACTACACCCATATGTCCGGAGCATTTTCAGCAACGCAGGCAGTTGGCGTCTCGATACTGATCACATTGTTGTATGGGGGTTTTTTGTGGCTGCAAATGCATAGCCACCGGCGGTACTTTGTCCAGCCACCAAAAGGCTTAATGACGATTCAGGCTGCTCCCTGTACAGGCGGGCCGAGACATCATTCCAACGGCTCCGCACCCGCCCCCTACGTTAAGGGCGAAGTGGTTATGCGTTTCGGCATTCTGCTGGCCTTGATTCTCCCCATTGTCCTGTTATCCAGCCACCTGGCGATTGTCACAGATTTTGGTATTGCAGCATCCGGCGCCCCGGCTGCTGTCAGCGGCGTTCTCATTGCCATTATCGTATTTACGCCGGAATCTATCACGGCAGTCAAAGCAGCCATGAATAACGAAATGCAACGCGCCGTCAATCTCTGCCTGGGCGCTTTCGTCTCTACAGTGGGTTTGACGGTTCCAGCGGTTTTAATCACAGGCTTGATAACGGGCAAACAAGTAATCATGGGTTTGTCCAATGCGGATATTGTTCTTTTCGTCATAACCGCCGCTTTGAGCATGTTGACCTTCAGCGGCCAGCGCACTTCACCCATTCAAGGGTTTATGCACCTCACCCTGTTTGCCGTATTCGGCCTGCTGCTGTTCTACCCTTGAGTGGGTGCTGCGCTAGGGGGAGTCGTTGTCATCATGACTCGCACCGGCATAAAAAAATAGAAGGAGCCTCCAATAAATAGTGGCTCCTTCTAAAGACGAAAGTCGAGTGCACAGATTTCTTGCAATAAACCATGCGCACCTTACTTCTCATGGAACTTGCCAGCCCCGATTACTTTTCTGAACACCTGCAGCAATAGACAAACATCACCCAGCACATTCATTCAAGCGAGCAGACTGCCTTCCTTAGCAAATAGGTAAATACATTTCCGTATTCACATTACCCAAGCTGATGGCAGCCGTTAAACTCAATTCCCGCCCACACATAGGCAGGCTATTACAGGGTATCTCTAGACCCCGGCGTAAACCATGAGCCAGAGCTTAATAGCAAGAACTCATTACAGAACGTATCGGATCTGTAACAGAGAAGCAGGAAGATCAAGTTTTATACAGCGAAATCTTCTTTGCTTTTACCCGCTTCCAGCGCGTTCTTCATCCATGCAGGTTGGCGGCCCATACCCGACCATTCTTCGCCGTTAGGGCCCCTGTAACGAACGACAGAAGGTCCGCCACGTTTGCTTGCCCTTTTGGCACCTGCCACGGCAAAGCCGAGATCAGCCGCAGTGATTTCATACTGGGCCATTTTCGCCTTGATCTCAGCTACGATTTCTGCGATTTCTTTTTTCCTGACTTGTTCAGCCTGTTGCATCAATGCTTCTGCTTGGGCTTTCAATTCAAGGTAAGTAGCCATTATGTTTCCTAAGAAGGTGGATTTAAGGGTGCAAGATTAACATATTGAATGCGATAAATGGAATATATGGCATTCATCATCAAACATGTGATTATTAGGGTAATTGAGCGTCAGGCGCAAGTTTCTAGTGCTAATGATTGTTAACGTGCAACTCTTCACGCGTCTTATATACGAGAGTCTGCATGCGTGACTATTTGATTTTCTTCTGACTATCATGGCGTTCATTGTCATGACGACACGAGCGTAAGCAATACACCTACTTCACGCCTCATCGGGCCGCCATCAACGTACTGAGCACATATTTCAGCAACGCCTAAAGCTGCCACATCAGCAACGTCACGCTAATGGGGCTCGCTAACTTCGTTATCAGCATTTAGCGAATGCCGATGTGCGCAGAGCGAATCTCGATGAGCACAGACGTAAAAAAACCCGCCATGTTTGCACACGCGGGTTTTTATTACGGTAGTTAGCTATTGTGGACAGCTAACTGGCGGAGATGGAGGGATTCGAACCCTCGATGCGGGTATAAGCCGCATGCTCCCTTAGCAGGGGAGTACCTTCAACCTCTCGGCCACATCTCCTGAGGAAACCGTGATTCTAGCACGATATTTCCAACTTTTGTAGCAACCAACGATTTTTTATCAGTCTTCGCTAATTGCGTCGGAAGGGGCCTTGTCGAGCTCGAACGCCCGGTGCAGTGCACGCACGGCAAGTTCCATGTATTTGTCGTCGATGATCACCGAAGTTTTAATTTCGCTGGTGCTGATCATCTGAATATTGATGCCTTCTTCCGACAAGGTGCGGAACATGCGGCTGGCGACACCAACGTGGCTGCGCATGCCGATGCCGACGATGGAAACCTTGCAGACTTTATCGTCCGCCACAATTTCTTTCGCACCGACTGCGGGGCCGACCTGGTTCTTAAGCAGCTCCAGTGTGCGGGCGAAGTCGTTGCGGTTTACGGTGAAGGAGAAGTCTGTTGTGCCTTCCACCGATTGATTCTGCAGAATCATGTCTACGTCGATGTTGGCGGCGGCGACCGGCCCCAGAATGGAGTAAGCCACGCCGGGCTTGTCGGGAACGGAAAGCAAGGTGAACTTTGCTTCATCGCGGCTGAAGGCAATGCCCGAGACTACGGCATGTTCCATTTTCTGGTCTTCCTCGAAAGTAATGAGTGTGCCCGAGGACATTTCTTCTTCGAGCGAAATCTGGGGGTCGGTAAGAGAGGACAGCACACGCACGGGAACCTGGTACTTACCCGCGAACTCTACTGAGCGGATTTGCAGCACCTTTGAACCGAGCGACGCCATTTCCAGCATTTCCTCGAAGGAAATGACGTTCATGCGGCGTGCTTCCGGAACAATGCGTGGATCTGTTGTATATACACCATCGACATCGGTGAAAATCAGGCATTCATCCGCCTTCAACGCGGCGGCCACCGCCACGGCAGAGGTATCGGAACCTCCGCGCCCTAAAGTGGTGATATTGCCTTCGTCGTCAATGCCCTGAAAGCCGGTAACGATAACCACTCGGCCCGCATCAAGGTCATTCTGGATGCGGGTACCGTCGATGGAATTAATGCGTGCACGCGTGTAAGAGGAGTCGGTACGCACGGGAACCTGCCAGCCGGTGTAGCTACGCGCCGGCGTGCCAAGGGCTTGCAGTGCCATGGCCAGCAAAGCGCTGCTGGCCTGTTCGCCGGTTGCGGCCAGTTGATCCAGCTCGCGGCCATCAGGCTGTGCGCTGAGTTCCTTGGCAAGGCCAAGCAGGCGGTTGGTTTCCCCAGCCATGGCCGAAGGCACTACCACCACCTGATGACCGGCGGCATGCCATTTGGCCACGCGGCGCGCCACGTTTTGTATGCGCTCGACGGAGCCCATGGACGTGCCGCCATATTTTTGAACGATCAGGGACATCTTCTACTCTGAAGTGGGGACACCGGATTAAGCGCAAGAGCCTGCGCCGCAGGTATCATAGGTCGGATAGAAAAACTGGCTTATTTTACAGTTTTTCCAATGTGTCGTTTGAAGGCAACAAACTGACGCGGCCTCTTACGCAAACAATCCAGTGTTCTTCATGGCGTAAGCGCATGCTGCGATCGTGCCCCAGGGCATGCAAACCCCTTAGCTGGCGGCACAATTCGCGCATGCGGGCGTCGGTTGGCGCCCTCAGGCCATGCAGGCTTAACCAATGGCGCAAAACCAATGTTTGGCGTGCGGGGCCAAGCTCCCGCCAGGCCGCGAGCGAAAAATCAGTTAAATCGGGGCCGGCATCCAGGCGAGAAAAATCCTCGCTAGCCACTTCCTCAAGCAGCCCCGCCAACTCCCGCGCTTGGCGGGCATGGCGCAACAAGATTGAGCGCCAAGCAGGCCAGCGCTCATCCAACACCGGCGCCAGGCGGCGCCGTACGGCCCCCCGGGTGTAGGCGTCATCTAGATTAGTCGGGTCGTCGACAGCGGCCCAGCCACTGAGCTCGGCATATTCGCGGGCACACGCCACAATAAGCGCCCGATCGACTTCCAGCCAGGGGCGCAGGTAGGTGAGGCCGCCGCGTTCCGATATCGCTGCCATGGCCGCCAGACCCACTGGCCCTGTACCGCGCAACAGGCGCATCAAGACGGTTTCGGTCTGGTCATCGCGATGATGAGCCAGCAAGACATGTGACACCCCGGTCGATTCCGCCAGCCGTTTCAGCCCAGCATAGCGTGCGTCACGGGCCGCCGCTTCAATGCCTTTGCCCGAGGCAGCCGCCACATCGACCCGCAAGCTATGACATGGCAGGGCCAACCCTGCAGCCAAAGCGTGCACATGCTCCAGCCAGCCGTCAGCCGCCTGTTGCAGGCCATGATGAATATGAAAGCAATGCAGCTCAACACCCGCACGTTGCCGGGCAGCCAAGGCGGCATGCACGGCCAGCATGGCGGAATCTGCGCCGCCACTTAGAGCCACCGCGACGCGCAGCGGCTGCGAAGGCTCAGGCTCGAGCGTATCGAACACTTGCCGCACAGGCGCCAGCAAGCGGGGTTCGCCAAAACCCCGCGGCAGGTAGCGATGCGCCATGGCGACTTCAGTTATTGACTTCGTTGAACCGCCCGTAGGACATCAGGCGCTGCAGACGTTGTTCAACGAGCTCTTCGGGCGTCATACCCGACACTTGGCGCAGGGAATCTGCCAAGGCGCGGTTCAACTGGCGAGCCATGGTGACTGGGTCGCGGTGTGCTCCGCCGATAGGCTCGTTGACGATGCGATCGATCAGGCCGAGATCCTTCAACCGGGGAGCGGTGATAGCCAGCGCTTCGGCTGCCGTAGAGGCTTTATCCGGGCTACGCCACAAGATAGAAGCACAGCCTTCGGGGGAGATGACTGCGTAGGTGGAATACTGCAGCATCATCACCACGTCGCCCACCGCAATAGCCAGCGCACCGCCCGACCCGCCTTCACCAATAATGGTGGTGATGATGGGTACTTTGAGTTCGGCCATCGCATACAGATTGTGGCCAATGGCTTCCGACTGGCCACGTTCTTCCGCCCCAATGCCCGGGTAAGCACCCGGTGTATCGACAAACGTGAAAATGGGCAGTTGGAATTTTTCGGCCAAACGCATCAGGCGCAAGGCCTTGCGATAGCCTTCGGGGCGCGGCATGCCGAAGTTGCGCATGGCGCGCTCCTTGGTATCACGGCCCTTCTGATGCCCGATCACCATGCATGGCGTGCCATTGAAGCGCGCCAGGCCGCCAACGATGGAGCGGTCGTCTGCATACATACGATCGCCGTGCATTTCGTGGAAATCAGTGAAGATTTCCCGTACGTAATCGAGTGTATAGGGGCGTTGCGGATGCCGCGCCACCAGCGCCGTCTGCCAAGGGGTGAGTTTGGCGTAGATGTTTTTGGCCAATGCCGTGTTCTTTTGTTGCAACCGGCTGATTTCGTCGGAAATATCGACGGCAGAGTCGGACTGCACGAACCGGAGCTGCTCTATTTTGCTTTCAAGCTCGGCCAGAGGCTGTTCGAAATCCAGGTATGTATTACGCATGGGTTGTGAAATCCTAGTGATCAGTACTGCGCTGCGGCAGGATCCAGGCTGCGCCACAAGAACCAGGTGGCTACCGTGCGCCACGGCGCCCAGGCTTGGGCCACTTCACGCGCCTCGAATCGCGAGACGGGTTCCCCGCTGAAGTAGTGTAACGAAATTGCCTTGATCAGGCGCGAATCGTCTAGCGGAAGCACATCGGAACGCTGCAGATGAAAAATCAGGAACATCTCGGCCGTCCAGCGCCCTATGCCGCGAATCGCGCATAGTTCGGCCACAACGGCTTCATCGTCCATTTCGCCCCAGCGCGCCGGCCGGACTTTCTTCTCAGCAAAATGGGTAGCGAGATCGGTAATGTAATCCGCCTTGCGTTTGGGCAAGGCTGCAAGTGTTGGGTCTTCAGCTGCCAGGCGCAACACCTTAGACGGGGTGGGCTTTCCGCCGCACCCAGCAGTGAAGCGTTTCCAGGCTGCGTCGGCGGCCTTGGCTGAACTTTGTTGACCAATAAGGGCGCGCGCCAATGTGACGAAGGGCTCCTGGGGGGTTGCCAGCCAGTCACCCTCGTACTGAGGAATGATGCGGCGCAGGATGCGGTCGCGCTCTACAAGCGCAGCGACGGCTTCATCCCAGTATGCGGGCTTGTCAGACTGACGTGCAATATTGTGCATGCCGGTTCCCATCAGGCGCGACGCCATTGTGTCACGCCGCCAGGGCGATCTTCGAGCTCCACGCCTGCCGCTTGCAAGGTATCGCGAATACGGTCGGCCTCGGCGAAATCACGTTGCTGCTTAGCGTCGCTGCGCGCTTGTATCAGGGCCTCGATCTGCTCAGCGCTAAGTTCAGTTTCGGCCGCGCCCTGCCCCAGATAACGGGTGGGCGAGCGCAAATATACCAGCGGATCGTTTTGCAACAGGCCAAGCACGCCTCCCAACGCCTTGAGTAGGCCGGATACCTGACTGGACTTCGTGCGGTTGGCTTCGCCGGCCAGCTCAAAGAGCACGGCCACCGCCCCTGCGGAATTGAAGTCATCGTTCATGGCATCGCGAAACTCGCGGCAATATGGCGCCTCCCAGTCGATTTCCACCTCTTGCGGCGGCACATTAGCCAGCGCTTGGTAGAGGCGATCCAGCGCATGCTGAGCATCGATCAGGTTATCTGCGGCGTAGTTCTGCACGCTGCGGTAATGGTTGCGCACAATGAAGAAGCGCAGCATTTCGGCTTCGCGCGGGTTCACCGCGTAATCCGCCACGCTATCGGAGGGCTCGCCCTCGGCTGCAATCGCCGACCGGATTCGCAGGAAGTTGCCCAGCGACTTAGACATTTTGTCTGCGTCCACCATCAAGGGGCCGCAATGCATCCAAATGGAAGCCAGGCTGCCGCCAAACGCACCCTCGGTTTGGGCGATTTCGTTCTCGTGGTGAGGAAATTTCAAATCCGGGCCGCCGCCATGGATATCCAGCGGCAACCCCAACAAGGCTTTACTCATGGCCGAGCATTCAATATGCCAGCCAGGTCGGCCCCGCCCGTAGTCAGAATCCCACTTAGACTCTTCGGGTTCTTCGTCTTTGGCAGCCTTCCACAGCACGAAATCCAGGGGGTCGCGCTTGCCGGAAGTAACGGCGACGCGTTCGCCTGCGCGCAGATCGTCAAGCGATTTGCCCGACAGCTTTCCATAGCCCGGGAAACCGCGCACGGAATAGTTAACATCGCCGTCTTCAGTGCGATAGGCCAGATCTTTTTCTTCCAGGCGCGAAATAATGTCCAGCATGTCGCCCACGTGTTCCGTGGCGCGCGGCTCATGGTCGGGCGACTGCACGCCCAGCGCCCGCTCATCGGCGTGCATGGCATCAATAAAAAACGATGTCACTTCACCCAGACGTCGGCCGGTTTCAACCGCACGCCGAATGATTTTGTCATCGATATCGGTAATATTGCGTACGTAGGTGACGCGATACCCTGACGCCCGCAACCAACGCTGAACAATGTCGAAGCCCACCAACATGCGCGCGTGGCCCAGGTGACAGAAGTCGTACACCGTCATGCCACATACATACATGCGGACGTGTCCAGGCTCAACGGGGCGCAGCGCTTCCTTGTTGCGCGTGAGGGTATTATGAATTTGCAGCATCTGCCGTTCTTGTGTCGAATATCGCAAGCAATGCTCTCTTTTCAGGCCCCGGCCATACGGCCAAGGCACGAAAGGCCCGCTAAAACGGGCCATCTGATGAAAGCACGGCTAAAATGGAGGTCTTTAAGTATAGCAAGACGACTCCAGGAAACGTGCTCGTGAGCTCATCGCCCTTTCTCCAAGCCTTGTCCGCCGGTGCCTCCACTGCGGCACTCCTGCTCTGTGCGCCTGTCGTTTCGGCGCAAGGCGCGCCTGCGACGCTCAGCCAGAGCGATCAATACCTATTTCCTGGCGAAAAGCCTGAAGACTCTGGCTGGAAGGGTTTGGCCCGCCTGCTCGAAGCCCTCGAACCAAACGTAGATACCAGCATTCCACTGACGCCTTCGGAAATCACCGACCGCATCGCTCAAATGCTGGATCAGGGTCAGGCCGCCGCCGCCCTGGAAACCATCGAGAAGCGCAAAGCCCAGTACGCCGAAACCCCAGACCCTCTCGGCAACGATGTGCAGCTTATGTTCCTCAACGCTCGAGCACTCGCTACTTTGGGGCGGCATGAAGAAGCCATTGCCATCTACCGCGAGATGACGCAGAAATATCCAGAACTCCCTGAACCCTGGAACAATCTGGCAGCGGAATATGTCAAAACCGGCAGGCTGGATATGGCGGAGCAATCACTGAATATGGCACTTCATGCAAACCCTGAATATCGGGATGCGCGAGCCAATCTGGGCCGAGTGCAACTGCTGCAGGCCGAAGCCTCATTCCGCGCCGCTGAACAAGCCAGCCGCTGATCTCCTCCACTTTTTCAGAAACTGTAAACATCCATGGCTGATACACGCTTGAAATTCAACCGGCCGAGCCTCAAACGGTTTGGCGCCGCCCTGTTTGCCTCCGCCCTGCTTGCAGCAGGCACGAGCGCAGCAGCCGACAACTCCTCCACTAATGAAGGGAATTCCCCCATGACAACTGAAACCCGCGTCAAGCTTCAGACCAATCACGGCGACATCATTATTGCTTTGGATGCTGAAAAAGCGCCTAAAACAAGCGAAAACTTCCTGAGCTACGTGCGCGATGGCTTCTACGACGGCACGGTATTCCACCGCGTCATCAACAACTTCATGATTCAAGGC
Source organism: Achromobacter sp. F4_2707 (assembly GCF_047501535.1). Lineage (NCBI taxonomy): Bacteria > Pseudomonadati > Pseudomonadota > Betaproteobacteria > Burkholderiales > Alcaligenaceae > Achromobacter > Achromobacter sp. F4_2707. The sequence continues at coordinate 42,347 of NZ_JAZDRJ010000007.1, read as the reverse complement.
GGTGGTTTTGAACCCGGCATGAAGCAAAAGAAAACCGGCGAGCCTGTAGAAAATGAAGCCAATAACGGCCTGAAAAACGACCGCTACACCGTCGCCATGGCCCGCACTTCCGACCCTCACTCGGCTACAGCACAGTTCTTCATTAACGTCGCCGACAACGACTTTCTGAACCATACCGCCCCCACCACCAACGGTTGGGGCTATGCCGTATTCGCTAAAGTGGTAGAAGGCACAGAAACCGTTGACAAAATCAAAGGCGTGAAAACCGGCAGCCGCGGCTTCCATCAAGACGTCCCCGTCGAAGACGTCATCATCGAGAAAGCCTCGGTCGTTGAATAAGCTTCACATACCGGGCCGCATCTGGGTGGCATCCGACATCCATTTGGGCCCGGACTCTCCGGCCACAGCCGCCGCATTTTTCGATTTTCTGGAACAGGCGCGGCTACAGGCCGATGCGCTAATTCTCGCAGGCGACATCTTCGACGCCTGGATCGGCGACGATGCCGCACTTCAACCCGAGCCTTGGTTGCAACAGGCGATGGATGCCATGAAAACCACTGCCGCCCGCATCCCAGTATGGTTAGGGCGTGGCAATCGCGACTTTCTTATCGGTAAAAGCCTGTTAAGACAGATAGGCGCACACGCCCTGCCCGAGCCGGTTGTGCTTGCAACTGATGCAGGGCAAATTCTGCTGGCGCACGGCGATGAATACTGCACGGCCGACCAGGCCTATCAGCGCTTTCGCCGCATTGTGCGCAACCGGGTGGTGCAACGCAGCTATCTTGCCTTGCCTTTGCGGCTGCGCCGTGGCATTGCCAACTGGGCACGTTCCCGCAGCCGTCATTCCAACCAATATAAATCCGCCGTCATCATGGACGTGGAGCAGTCAGCTATTGCGCACGCCCTACGCACAGCGGGCGTCTGTATGCTGATACATGGTCACACGCACCGCCCGGCTCGCCATGAGTGGACAATGGAAGGCTGCAAGTACGAACGCCTGGTGCTGCCCGATTGGGATTTTGACCATGCCGACACAGCACGCGGCGGATGGATAGCCATTAATGCAGACGGCGCGCGCCTGCAGCAATACTAGCGGCTTGTCGGGTCAGTCGGTGGGCGCTTCAGCATCATCAGGCACACGCCGCAGGTAAACCTCGGGATACTGGGCTGTCCAGAGATCGCCGGACTCAATATCAAACCACCAGCCATGCAAGGCCAGCCTGCCGGCATCAACCTCACTCTTGATCCAGGGATAAGTCAGCAAGTTATTCAAGGACCCCGATATGGCCGCACGCTCGACCAAGCTGGGGTGCTGTTCCAGCAACTCAAGCGATATGGGTTCGCGATACCCATCAGGGCCATTCACATAGAGCTCGGTGGCCCGGTGCGCCAGACTCACCCAGGGGCCGATGAAGTCGCGCTCTATTTCTTTTCCCATGGCCTTGGTGATCATGGCACGTATACCCCCGCACTGGGCATGTCCGAGAACAATAATATGATCGACCTGAAGATCTCGCACCGCATATTCGATGGCGGCCGATGTGCCGTGCAGTTCTTCGTCGGGCTCGTACGGTGGCACCAGATTGGCCACGTTGCGCACCGTAAACAGCTCACCGGGCTGGGCCTGCATGAGCAAGCCGGTTTCCACCCGCGAATCACAACAGGCGATGATAAGCGTGGCAGGCGCCTGACCTTCTGTATTCAGGCGCTTCATCAATTCCGGATGTCGTTCGTAGTACTCGGTTCGGAAGTTCTTGATCGCGGTCTTAAAGTGAGAAATATCTCTGAGCGTATGCCCGCAGCATCCGTCACCCATATTCAATAGCCTTTATCTTAAAGATTCAGGGCCGAATTATACGGGAGCCCGATGTCAGGGACAGCACTATTTTCAAGACAACAGCAGCCACACCGCTACGACGGCCCCAAGACCAATCCGGTACCAGGCAAACGGACGATACGTGTGACGCGACACAAAACTCAGTACTGCACGCACGACCACCAACGCACTGAAAAACGCCGCAACAAAACCAATGGCAATGGCGGATACCTCGGTGCTGTCGAGTACCGAGGCGTTTCGGTAGAGGTCGTACACCGTCGCCGCCAGCATGGTGGGCATGGCCAAGAAGAAAGAAAACTCAGTCGCTGTGCGGCGATCAATACCTGCAATCATGCCGCTAATGATGGTCGCTCCCGAGCGCGATGTACCCGGAACCATCGCCAGGCACTGGGCAAAACCCACGACTAAAGCCTGCTTCCAGGAGATTTGTTCCAGCGCATGGGCGGTTGCGCGACGACTGGTCTCAGTTTCAGCTGCCCCCGAGGGTGCAGTAGCCGCTTCGGCAGTGCCTGCCTGCGCCGCCCCAAACTTGGCATATTGGGGCTTGCGCTCCACCCATAGCATAATGAACCCGCCCACAACCAGCGTAAAGACAAATACAGCTGGGCTGTGAAACAGCATTTTGATGTACTTAATGGCCAGCGCACCGATCACGGCTGCCGGAAGGAAGGCAATGAACAAATTGCGCATAAACGCCAGTTCTACCGGGTCTTGCTTCAGTGCGCCGCTGAAAAGCTGATACAAACGCGCCCGGAAGATCCACATGACGGCCAGAATCGAGCCGAACTGAATCACCACCTCAAAGACTTTGTCATCGCTGGAGGAAAAATCCAGCCACGAGCCGATGATAAGCAGATGCGCGGTACTTGAAACCGGAATGAACTCCGTCAAACCTTCTATTACGCCAAGAAACAGCGCTTTCAACATAAACCAAGCGGATTCGGTCATTCCTCTTTCATTCCTGCAATATCTTCTGTATCAGACGGCTGCCGTTCGATTAACACCGAAGCGATGCGCCGCCCCTCCATGCGTTCGACGGTGAACTCGAAAGTAACGTGCGAATGCTCCAATGCGCAACGGTCGCCGACCTCAGGCAAATGGCCAAAGCGCGCCAGCATAAAACCGGCGACTGTTGTGTAGTCATCATTGTCGTCCACCAAGCCTTCTGTTTTCAGCATCAGTTCCAGATGCAACAGATCGGCTCCGCCGTCCACCCGCCAGCGCCCTTCCCCCAGTTCTTCAATATCCGGTAGCTCGTCTTCGTCCGGGAACTCCCCGGCAATGGCTTCAAACATATCCATGGGCGTCACCAAACCCTCGATAGCGCCGAACTCATCGGTCACCATCGCCAGTTGGCCCCGGGCGTGCTTGAGCGTTTCCATGAGGTTCAGCATGCTGATCGATTCGTGCACGATAACCGGCTCGCGCAAATGCGAAACACGGATTTTGCCATGTTCTGCCAGATCGGCCACGATGTCCTTGGCCCGGCCAATGCCAACAATGTCATCCAGCTTTCCCCGACACACCGGAAAAAAGCTGTGTGGCGAGCGCAACACCTTTTCACGCAGAACCTGGGGCGGGTCGTCAAGGTTCAACCAAGACACTTCGGTGCGCGGGGTCATCACCGAATGAATGGAGCGATCGGCTAAGGTCAGCACACCACTGACCATGTAGCGCTCTTCATCTTCGAACACCTGGGCGGACAACCCAGCCTCCGCCGTTGCAACAACCAGCGCTTCGTCGTCTTCGGAGACCGGCCTCATCCCCAGCATACGCATCACGCCTTCCGCCGTACGCTCGCGCAAAGGCCGACTCGCCACCTGGCGACGCAGATTACGCCGCGCAAGCTGGTTGAGCGTTTCGATAACAACGGAAAATGCGATGGCGGCGTACAAGTACCCCTTGGGCACGGCGAAGCCAAAGCCTTCCACGATCAGCGTAAAACCGATCATCAGGAGAAAGCATAGGCACAGAATGACCACAGTGGGGTGGGAATTCACAAAGCGGGTCAGGGGTTTGGATGCCACCAGCATCAACATGATGGCAATCGTGACGGCTATCATCATGATGGACAAATGATCCACCATGCCCACTGCGGTAATGACTGCGTCCAGCGAAAACACGGCATCCAGCACCACGATTTGCAGCACGATGACGCCAAAGCCCGCATGCAGGCGCGGGCCGGCAGAATGCTCGGCCTTACCCTCCACGCGCTCGTGCAGCTCGACCGTACCCTTCAAAAGCAGGAACAAGCCTCCCACAATCAAAATGACGTCGCGCTGGGAGAATGCCAGTGGACCAATGGAGAACCAGGGCTCGGTCAGGGTGACCAGCCACGAAATGATGGAAAGCAGCGCCAGGCGCATGAACAGCGCCAAGGACAAACCCAGCACGCGGGCGCGATCCCGCTGATGGGGCGGCAGCTTATCAACCAGGATGGCGATGAAGATCAGGTTATCGATACCAAGAACGATCTCCAGTACCACCAACGTGAGCAAACCGGCCCACGCTGACGGCTCTGCCATCCATTCAAAGAACATTGTTCCGACTCAGCTTTGCAGATAACCCAACATCTGCGGGAAGATTTTCGGCGTGGCCGCCACCACATTGCCGGTTTTCATCCAAAGCTGCTCCCCTTCAAAGTCGGAAATCAGGCCGCCTGCCTCAAGCACCAGCAAGCCGCCTGCGGCGAGATCCCAAGGCTGCAATTTCACGCCGCAGAAGCCGTCCAGGCGGCCGGCAGCCACATAAGCCAGAGCCAGCACGGTACTGCCCAGGCGACGCACCGCTGCGCCTTCGTCGAGCATGTTAGAAAATGGAGAGTCGCTGCTTGGCGTGGATTTGCCCAAGTGAGCGCCCAGCAATGCATCGTGATAGCGACGCTGGCCGCTGACGCGGATGCGGCGATCGTTCAAGAAAGCACCGCTGCCACGACTGGCCGTGAAGAGCTCGTTACTGGAAGGGTCATAGACCACGGCATGTGCCACTTGGCCGCGATGCAGCAAGGCAATAGAAATCGCGTAAAGAGGCAGACCATGGATAAAATTGGTGGTGCCGTCGATGGGGTCGATCACCCACTGGTATTCGGGTGATTCAACATCAGGGCCTTCCGCTGCGGCCACATGGCCGCTTTCTTCCCCTAAAAATGCGTGGGTGGGGTAGGCGGTGCTGAGGACTTCAATAATGGATTCTTCCGCAGTGCGGTCCACTTCCGTGACATAATCCTTCGGCCCTTTGCGTGCCACCTGCAGACGTTCGAGATCGAGGCTGGCTCGATTAATAATCGTGCCGGCACGGCGTGCCGCCTTAATGGCGGTGTTAAGCATCGGGTGCATAGATATCCGTTTTTTTAGAGCGCAAACCGCGTATTTTAGATGACTTCACTGTCTCAGTCCGATCAGGACACCAGCTTCAGCCGTGTCCGCTTCATTATGGTGCACCCATCGCACCCCGGCAACATCGGCGCAGCCGCTCGCGCGATCAAGACCATGGGCTTTGGCGAGCTCTGCCTTGTTGCACCAAAAGTCGCTGCCGCCACGCAACAACCCGAGGCCGTTTCCATGGCCAGCGGCGCCACTGATGTACTGGATGCGGCAAGCGTCGTGCCGACCTTGGCTGACGCATTGGCTCCTGTGACGCTGGCCTTCGCCCTCACCGCCAGGCCGCGTTTTCTGGGCCCACCCGCCTGCGATATCCGCATGACGGCGGAACTGGCACGCGACCATCTAAGCGAAAGAGCGCAGGGCCGTGTGGCCATCGTGCTGGGCACGGAACGCGCCGGGCTGACCAATGAAGACATCGCATTGTGCCAACGACTGTGTCACATTCCAGCTAACCCTGAATACAGCTCTTTAAACGTCGCTCAGGCCTTACAACTGGCCGCCTGGGAGTTGCGCTATGCGCTGCTGGCAGCGACCGGAGCACCCACCGTTCCCATGACGGAAGGTAAACGCGATGTTGGGGCTGAGCTTGCTGATAGCGCTCGAGTACTCGCGCTGATGGAGCATTGGGAAGAGGCCCTGACCTGGGTGAAATTTCTTGACCCGAAGCACCCCAAAAAATTGGTGCCGCGAATGCGGCACCTGTTTGCGCGTAATGCGCTGACCAATGATGAAGTCGATATGCTGCGAGGCGTGTGCACAGCCATGATCAAGGCTGGACGTATCGCCTACGCAGCAAACCCACCGCGCCTGCTTTAATCGACCTGCGCGCCCGAGGCTTCTACAACCGGGCCCCAGGTTTCGACTTCTGTCTTGATGAACTGACCGAACTGTTCTGGCGTGGTGTCAGCCGGAACAGCGCCCAGGCCCTCTAGGCGTTCACGCACTTCCGGCTTGGCTAAGCCGTCGCGAATCGCCTTATTGAGCTTGGCTACGACATCCTCAGGCAACCCCTTGGGGCCGATCACGCCGAACCAGGAGGAAACGTCGAAATCGCTGAAACCTTCTTCCTGCATGGTGGGCAGGTTGGGAGCGGTTTTGGAGCGGTCAGCCGTGGTGACAGCCAGTGCGCGCAACTTACCCGTTTCCACATGCGGCCAGGCGGACGGCATGTTGTCGAACATGTAATCAACCTGCCCGCCGATAAGATCGGTCACGGCGTTGGCACTGCCCTTGTAAGGAATGTGGGCAACATCGACGCCGGCCCGCAGTTTGAACAGCTCACCCGCCATGTGAATCGATGTCCCGCTGCCCGAGGAAGCAAAGTTGAGCGTACCGGGATTCGCTTTAAGCAGGTCAACCAACTCGCTAACGCTATTGGCTTTGACGTCTGGGTGAACGACAAGGACATTAGGCACACGCACCGCCAGAGCCACGGGGTCGAAATCTTCAACAAGATCGAACTTCAGATTCTTGTAAAGGGTGTGGTTGATTGCGCTAGTAACGGCAACCATCAGCAGCGTGTAGCCGTCTGGGTCGGCGCGTGCCACCATCTCAGCCGCAATATTGCTGCCAGCGCCGGGGCGGTTCTCGACGACTACAGGTTGGCCCAGTGCATCGCCAACTTCTTTGCCAACGATACGGGCCACCACGTCTGTGGTGCCTCCTGCTGAAAAGCCCACAATCAGACGAATAGGTTTATCGGGGTAAGCGGCGAAAGCAGCGGGCGCGGCAAGCAACGAAACCGCAGTCACCACGCTCGCTGCGAGGCTGCGAACGCTTGTTTTATTAAGTTTTTTCATCTTTTTCCAGCTCCTTGGTTTAATTATTTCTATCTTTTAACACGAGTGATTCAAAACGTAACCCCACACAAATGGGGTGAACCTACGGTGCTTCAGTCGAGGCTGGGTTTGGCGCGGCTTTGGTCTGCGCTTCACGCAAGGCATTGAGCGCTTTGCGATACAAATCAAGCTTGAGATCCGTAAACTGCTCGGCCTTCACCCATACTTGAATCGTAACTGCGATATAGGTTTCATGGAACGCCTTCACCGCCACGCTTGGAGCCGGGTGCTTCAGGATATCAGCATGCTCGTCTATCATTTTTTGCAAAACAGTTATCGCGGCATCTAGGCTATGGGCCATCGGCACCTGAACGGCAATCTCCAACCGGCGCGTGGCATTCCGGCTGAAATTGATAATGGTGTTTCCCCAGATCAAGTTGTTTGGCATGTGCACAATAATGCCGTCCGCCTGACGCAAACGTGTCATGAAAAGGCTGACCTCCTCCACGGTGCCTTCCCCTCTTCCCACCACCGACACATATTCACCCGCCCGCAGTGGGCGTAAAGCCAGCAGCATGATGCCCGCTGCAATATTCTGCAAAGTGCCTTGCAATGCCAGACCGACAGCCACGCCCGCAGCGCCCAGCACAGCAATGAGGCTGGCCGTCTGGACACCAAAACGCGCCAGGACGGCAATGATCACAATAATGCGAAAAGCCCACACTGCAGAGATATGCAGCATGGGCACAATGGTCGGGTCGATGCGCGGATAGCTTGCTGCCAAACGCCTGATGACACGCCCCAGATAACCGGAGACGCCCCACCCTACGATCAGAATGACGATGGCAGCCAGAAAATTGACGAGGAAAGCCTGGATAACAGGGTGTGTGTCCCAAGCTTGACGCAGGAAATCCCACATAGGCGATGAGCTCCCGTTGATTCAAAACACAACGAATTTTTGAATCATACGCCTATCCGACCGCCGCCCGACGGGTAGCGCCCCGAGCAGGGCGCTAAGCGGTAAAGCGATTTGCTATGGCGCGCGGCCACTGATGACGCGAACCAGCAGCACAATGATGGCAACCACCAGCAAGATATGAATAAGCCCGCCGATCGTGTAGGAAGACACCAGCCCCAACAACCACAGGACAATCAGAATAATGGCAATCGTATATAGCATTATTACTCCTTTCTTATAAACCTGGAGGGCTATGCGGTATGCACAAAACATGCTGTGCTCCCCCCGCACATGCCCAGAAGATTAATTATTTGCTGGCCTCATGGCCCACAATGCCGCCGATTGCAGCCCCACCCAACGTACCGGCGGTACTGCCGCCAGTCAGGACTGCCCCACCGACTGCGCCCGCCCCTGCACCTATAGCCGTATTACGCCCTTGCTTCGACATACCGCCACAAGCAGTCAGGCTGGCAAGCAGGACAACCGTCACAGCACCTGCAGCAATTCGTTTTCCCGTTTTCATACATCGCTCCTGATAGTTGCGTGGCCTTTCGTAGCAATCACCATGCCCGCCATTTCTGACAACCACCTGAAACCGGGACAGACCCCATTCTGACATTTAGCTGAAAGCGGGACAGACCCCATTTGGGCACAGCAGTTGCTTGGACGTTTTCGCCTATGCAACTACATGAGGAGTTTTAATGATGAAGACGAAAACGCTTGTAACAGCTCTCACTGTCAGCCTGCCTCTGATGTTTGGCGGTGCTTATGCACAGACTTCCACGACCGCGGAAAGCGGCAACAACCGTGCAGCCGATGGCAACGCACCGACGACAAACCCAGTGCCTGAACCCGGAACCGGCGTCGGCCCAGACGGCACCAACGCAGCAGGCTCGGGTACCGCTGCGACCGCCAATCAGGGCGCCACGGGTAGTTCTACAACTGGAGCGACAGGCCATTCCACGACTGGAGCAACAGGTAGTTCTACGACTGGCACAACGGGAAGCTCGGCTACCGGAGCAACCAGCAGCACGACAACCGGCGCGAATGCGCCCGGCATGGAGACCCGAACCGACTCGTCTACAGCCACTACCGAAGCCATTACTGGTTGGAGCGCCAAGGACGACCTGATTGGTAAAAGCGTCTTCAATGAAAACGACGAAAAAATCGGCGATGTCAATGACCTCGTAATCACGTCTGATGGTCAGACCATGTACTTATTGGTTGGCGCTGGTGGCTTTCTTGGCATGGGTAGCAAAGATGTCGCCGTGCCTTACGACAGGTTCGAGCGCCGTGATGACCGAATTCTGCTGTCCGGCTACACCAAGGAACAGCTGAAAGCTCTGCCAGAAGTCAAGACCGACCGCTAATTTGACCTCAGCCACGGAGCTCCCCCCGCTTGCGGGGCGAGCTCCGACGACTATCAAATCGAAGGTACCGACCATAATGAACGGCCTCCCTGCACTTCGCCAACACGATGCAGTCGTTTTATTTGATGCGCGAAGCGATCTCCCCGAACACGAAGCGCTGATTCAGCGCGATATCGCGCTGCGGCTAGCCGATATGATGGACATACCTTTTGATGGCACCTTCGACAACGCTCGCCATGCCGGCACACGTTGCTACGTTGTGCCTTCCTGTACCATCATGGCGCCCGCGCTGAAAAACGCGCTGAGCATTGCCAGTGACATGGATCTGTTCGGGGGCTACACACCCCACACCTTTATCGCGACGAAAGCAATTACTCATGGCTTGGTTAGCCCGAATGCCATGCGCCCCGAAGGTTGGTCGAACACCTTTAGCAAACATGTCGATGCCGTTACGCTGCCGGGTTTCACGGTGTTTTCTCATGACGATGCGCGTCAAGCCGCTGAAAACCTGTTGCGACTTAACGGCGCCATTCGCATAAAGCCTGTGCACGCCAAGGCGGGGCGCGGCCAACTAGTGGTCAGTAATGCCAGCCAACTGACTGAGGCATTGGCTCAACACAATGAGGCCACCCTGAAAAGCTGTGGCCTGGTTTTAGAAACTCACTTAAACGACGTGACCACTTACAGCGTTGGCCAAGTACGCCTGCCGGGCCTGACAGTCAGCTACGTGGGCACCCAGCGCCTGACTCAGGACAATTCAGGCGAAGCGGTTTACGGCGGCTCGCGCCTGCACTGCACGCGAGGCGGGTTCGCTGCATTGCACGACCTGCCGCTAGACGATATCTGCCGCCGAGCCGCCGCTCTTGCCGCCCACTACGATGCGGCAGCTGACGAATGTTTTCCTGAATTTTTTGCCTCACGCCGCAACTATGACGTGGCTGCGGGGGTGGACACCGAAGGCGTCCAGCGCATGGGGGTGCTAGAGCAATCCTGGCGGATTGGCGGCGCCAGCCGGGCGGAAATTGCCGCCTTGGAAGTTTTTTCAGCCGACCCACAATGCCAAAGCCTGTGGGCGGAAACACTGGAGGTTTTCGGCCCGGATGCCGTCATTCCAGCGCACGCCATTGAGACCTATGCAGGAGAAGACCCTGATCTTGGCTTGATCAGAAAATACGTATTGGTGGAAGCTTATGGGAACCAGCAGTGACCGGGTTGAAATTCTTGTTGATGAAGAGCGTATGGCGGGCACTTTTCTGGCGCCAGGCCATAAAGTGCCGGGCGTCCTCTTCGTCCACGGTTGGGGCGGCAGCCAGGAACGTGACCTGGACCGCGCCCGCGGGATCGCCGGCTTGGGTTGTGTCTGCCTGACCTTCGACCTGAGAGGCCATATTAAAAACTCAGAACGTCAGCAGACTGTTACCAGAGAAGATAACCTCAGAGATTTACTGAGTGCTTACGATTGCCTCCACCGCCATCCCGCCATCGACACCCGCGCGATCGCCGTCGTCGGCACCAGTTACGGCGCTTACCTTTCAACCATTCTCACCACTTTGCGCCCCGTACAGTGGCTGTCGTTAAGGGTGCCGTCCCTCTACCGGGACGAACAATGGGACACACCCAAACGCCGGCTGGACCGCAAAGACCTAGCGCAGTACCGCAGCCGTTTTGTGCCGGCCACCAGTAACCGGGCGCTCAGGGCCTGCCTGCAGTTTCGTGGCGATGTGCTTTTGGTGGAATCGGAAAACGACCACTTGGTGCCGCATGCCACCATCATGAGTTATCGCGCGGCCTTCCAGAATTCGCATTCTCTTACGCATCGCGTGATTGACAATGCCGACCACGGCCTGACCGATAAAGCCTGCCAACAGGCCTACACCTCGATACTTGTGAGCTGGGTGACGGAGATGGTGGTGGGCGCACGGGTGGGACGCACCTACCGCAACTTCCAGTGACTCCGGCCCCCTTCCTGGGAAGCACCAATCCTCGTTCGCGAATCGCGGCCCGCGTTGTACTATCTTGGCATGACTACACTTTCTGTTCTCGACCTTGCGCCCATCGCACAAGGCAGCGATGCGGCGACTTCCTTTCGCAACAGCCTGTCATTAGCTCGCCACGTGGAGGCCTTGGGCTTTAAGCGCTTCTGGCTGGCGGAACATCACGGCATGCCCGGCATTGCCAGCGCGGCCACGTCGGTGCTGATCGGCCATATTGCCGGTGGTACATCGACCATACGAGTCGGCGCGGGCGGCATTATGCTGCCCAACCATTCGCCTCTCATCATCGCCGAGCAATTCGGGACGCTGGAATCTCTTTACCCAGGGCGCATCGATTTGGGCCTGGGCCGTGCCCCTGGTTCCGACCAAGTGGTCGCGCGAGCCTTGCGTCGCCACCTGGACACCGATCCAGAAGCCTTCCCTCAAGACGTACTTGAGCTGATGGAGTATTTCTCGCCGAATTCACGTCTGCCCGTTACGGCAGTGCCCGGCAAGGGCTTGTCCCCGGAATTCTGGATACTGGGTTCCAGCTTGTTCGGCGCACAACTGGCAGCCTACCTGGGCCTGCCCTATTCCTTTGCTTCGCATTTTGCCCCGCAAATGTTGATGCAAGCCATCGAGACCTACCGCAACAACTTCCGCCCTTCCGAACACTTGGCAGAGCCCTACGTCATGCTGGGCTACAACGTTTTTGCCGCAGACTCCGATGACGACGCCCATTTTCTGGCTTCTTCGTGGCAACAATCGTTTGTCAGCCTGCGCACCGGCCAGCCGATCCAACTGCCGCCGCCCGTGCCCGACTACACTGCCTCTCTGAGCCCCTCCGCGCGCGCCATGCTTGACACCGTATTGTCGTGCACCGCCATTGGCAATGCGACGACCGTCAGCCACACAATGCGCCAGTTCATTGCTCGCACCGGCGCCGATGAGCTCATCATCACCACTAATATGTTTGAACATCAGGCCCGGCTGCGTTCTTATGAAATCGTCGCCAGCATTAAGGACACCCTGAACACACCCTCGGGCGCACAAGGCGCCGAAACTGCATCATGACTTCACCCAGCTCGATTTCCACCCGCCTTGCTCAGGTAAAAGAACGCATTGAAGCGCTGACCCTTGCTGCCGGCCGGCCCGCAGGCAGCGTGACACTTTTGCCTGTCAGCAAAACCTTTGGCACCGACGCAGTGCAGGAAGCCATGGCAGCAGGAATGCAGCGTTTTGGCGAAAACAAAGCTCAGGATATTCGGGATAAATCCAAGGAACTGGCTGGCTCTGGCGCCCAATGGGTGATGATTGGGCACCTGCAAACCAACAAGGCACGCGACATTGCTCGCTACGCGCATGAAATTCAGTCTCTGGATCGCCCCGAACTCGCCCAGGCTCTGGAGCGGCGGCTACAGTTGGAAGGCCGCAGCCTAGATGCATTAGTACAGGTCAAAACATCCACCGAACCCAGCAAGTTTGGCCTGGACCCCGTTGAACTGGAAGATTTTCTGGCGTTCCTTGCCCGCGAAGCGCCCAGCCTGCGCGTGCAAGGTTTGATGACTATGGCCGTGAACGACCCCGACCGCGATGCGGTACGCGCCTGCTTCCGACGCCTGCGCGAACTGCGCGATACCATGCGCGAGAAAGCCCTGCCAGGCATCAGCCTTGAGCGCCTCTCCATGGGCATGAGCGGTGACTATGATCTTGCCATTGCCGAAGGGTCGACCGAAGTACGCATCGGTTCCGCCATATTCGGGGATCGCAGCTATACTTCAATCTAAGCGTTCCCACAGAAGCTGAACGCTGAAAACCCAGCCGGCGCGGCAGCCTGCCTGTCGCGCTGCCACTGAATGCTTTCTGCTCCCCCACGCCTGTGTCCCGTTTCGCTATAACAGCCGCCCCCATCAAGCGGTTCTTTCATGATGCCTTTTCGGCCTACTTCATGCTGATTCGGCTGATGGTGCCCGCCCTGATTATTGTGAAAGGGCTGGACATGGTGGGAGGCACCCAGCTACTAGCCGGGGTTCTGGAACCCGTCATGCGTCTGGTGGGGTTGCCGGCCGAAGTGGGCATCGTTTGGGCTGCCGCCATGCTGACCAGCATCTACACCGGGCTGGCCATTTTTGCAGACCTGAGCCTTAACGCGCCCCTCTCAGTTGCACAGGTAAGCGTATTGGGCACCATGATTCTTGTCGCCCACTCTCTCCCCGTGGAAGGGGCCGTGGCCAAGGCCACCGGCGTCCCCTGGGCAGCCACTTTGCTCATCCGACTGGGCGGCGCACTCACGCTAGGCAGCCTGCTACATTTTTATTATTCCACCACCCACAGCCTGCAGGAACCCGCCATCATGTTGTGGCGCCCTGATGCCTCCGACCCTTCGCTCGCAGCCTGGGCCATCAGCCAGCTCAAAGCGCTGGTTACGATCTTCTTTATTATTCTGGCGCTTATGGCGTTGTTACGTGTGCTCAAAGCACTCGGAATCGAGCGGCTGATGCACCGATTGCTGTCGCCCCTGCTGCGTTTTATAGGCATCGGTCGTGAAGCCAGCAATGTCACCATTATTGGCTTCACACTTGGCATCAGTATCGGCGCGGGGCTGCTGATTCGTGAAGCGCGCACAGGCCAGCTTTCACGCCGTGACATCTTCCTGACCATGGCATTTTTAGGCCTGTGCCACAGTGTGATTGAAGACACCTTGCTCATCCTGCTAATGGGCGCCGATTTAGGCGCGATACTCTGGGCGCGGCTCATCTTCGCCATCGTCGTCACCGCCCTGATTGCCCGCCTGGCCCGGCCCGCGCCAGCGCCCCAGCAATAACTTGACCTTGCCATAGTAGGAAGGTTTATTCTGTGGGCATTTCCCTCTCTCAGGAGCACAACATGCAGTTTCACCTTGAAGACATGGTTTGCGGCGGCTGCGTTCGCGGCGTCACTAAGGCCATTCAGTCAGTTGACCCTCAGGCGGAAATTAACGCTGACCCACCTTCCCGCAAGGTAGAAGTCAACACCAGCGCAAGCCGCGAACAGATCGAAGCAGCGCTGACCGAGGCGGGTTTCCCACCCAAGGCGGCCTAAGCTACCCAGCAGGCGCCTCACCTAAAAATTGCCAATGCCGCTCATCGGTTTGAATGAGCGGCATTTTTTATTGCTTGGTGGCTACAAAATAAGTAAACCACCTACCAACGCGACTCAGCCACCCGCACAATGGTGTGGCGCGGCCTCCCCGCCGTCTGGTCGCTCCAACCGCTCTAGAATTGGGCACTCAGGCCTGTCATCGCCCGCGCAGCAATCCACCAGCGTTTGCAGGCTCTCTACCATCTCATTAAGTTCCGCAATTTTTTGGCGCAGTTCACTGATATGTTTTTGCGCAATGCGCTTCACATCAGCGCTATGGCGCGAACGATCGCTCCACAAACTCAGCAGATCGCCAATTTCCTTGACTGAGAACCCCAGGTCACGCGCCTGGCGCACAAAATTCAGCCGATGCAAATCACTATTGGAATAGGTGCGATAGCCCGACGAGGTGCGCGCAACAGGCGGGATCAGGCCAATATCCTCGTAATAGCGGATCATCTTGGCCGAAACGCCGGTAGCCTTGGCGGCTTGCCCAATATTCATCATGCTGCCCCTTGCGTTTCAAAGCGACGCAGCCGTAATGCATTGCCCAGTACAAATACGCTGGAAAGCGCCATGGCACCGGCCGCAAAAATAGGTGAAAGCAGCACGCCCCACGCTGGATAAAGCACCCCTGCTGCCACTGGAATCAGCGCTGTGTTGTACACAAAGGCCCAAAACAGGTTCTGGCGGATATTACCAATGGTGGCACGCGACAGCGCGATGGCGTTGGGCACACCTTGCAGGTTGCCGGACATCAGCACCACATCGGCAGCCTCGATGGCGATATCCGTTCCGGTTCCAATGGCCAACCCTACGTCGGATTCTGCCAGGGCGGGCGCATCGTTAATGCCATCACCCACAAAGGCCACTGCACCATGCTCACCCCGCAATCGGCGCACCGCATCCACCTTGCCGCCTGGCAAAACTTCTGCCACGACTTCGTCAATGCCCAGCCGCTTGGCGATGGCCTGCGCCGTGCGCTGGTTATCGCCGGTAATCATGGCTACCTTCAGGCCAAGAGCGTGCAAGGCAGCGATGGCAGCCGGCGTGCTTTCCTTGATGGGGTCTGCCACTGCCACGATAGCCGCCAACCGCCCGCCAATGGCAGCATACAACGGCGACTTCCCTTCCTCACCCAAGCGGTGCGCCGTTGAAGCAAAAGGCGAGACATCCAGCCCCAGTTCTCGCATATAGCGGTCAGCGCCGACTTCAATGCGTTCACCCTGCACCTGCGCCCGTACGCCAAAACCCGTGATGGATTCGAAGTCGATGACTTCAGGGATTTCCAAGCCTTCGGACTGGGCGGCCTGCACAATCGCACGGGCAATGGGGTGCTCGGAACGCGCTTCTACCGCAGCAATACGTGCTAGAACTTCGGCACGTTCAAACCCTTGCGTTACGTCGAGATCGGTGAGCTCAGGGCGGCCTTCAGTCAGCGTACCGGTTTTGTCCACCGCCACCACTTGTGCGTCACGCAAACGTTGCAGCGCTTCGCCCTTACGAAACAATACGCCCATTTCCGCAGCGCGCCCCGTACCCACCATAATGGATGTCGGCGTGGCCAGCCCCATGGCGCATGGGCAGGCGATAATTAACACCGATACCGCGTTCACCAGCGCAAATGTCAGCGCCGGGCTGGGGCCCCATATCAGCCACACCAGAAATGTCAGCAAAGCGGCCAGCATCACGGCCGGCACAAACCACATGGTGACCTTGTCCACCATGGCCTGAATCGGCAGCTTGGAACCTTGCGCCTGTTCCACCATGCGGATGATCTGCGCCAGCACCGTCTGGCCGCCGACCGCCGTCGCACGGAAGGTAAAAGCACCCGTCTGATTCACCGTGCCTCCCACCACTTCGGCCCCTGCCGCCTTGGCCACCGGCACCGGTTCACCCGAAATCATGGATTCATCGACATAGCTTTCGCCTTCCGTGACTTCGCCATCGACGGGTACACGCTCCCCTGGCCGCACATCGATCAGATCGCCCGCCACAACATCCGCGATAGGAATTTCCACGACAGCGCCATCACGCCTGACCCGGGCTGTCTTGGCCTGCAAACCCACCAGACGCTGAATCGCGGCTGAGGTGCGGCCCTTGGCGCGCGCTTCAAGAAACCGGCCAAGTAGAATCAGGGCGACGATGACGGCAGCGGCCTCGTAGTAGACATTCACCGTGCCGGCCGGCAATAAACCGGGTGCAAAGGTGGCGACCAAAGAATAGCCATAGGCCGCCAGCGTACCCACGGCCACCAGGGAGTTCATATCCGGTGCCAGGCGGAACAAGGCGGGCAACCCCTTCTGGTAGAAACGGCGCCCTGGGAATATCAACACCAAGGTGGTGAGGACGAACTGCAGCAGCCAACTGGTTTGCACGCCGATGGTGCGCTCAATGAGAGCGTGAACGCCCGGCACCATATGGGAACCCATTTCCAGAATAAACACCGGCAAGGCCAACGCCAGCGCCAGAAAGAAATCGCGTTTCAGCTCCCCCCGCTCGACATCCTTCTTAGCCACAACATCGAGCATATCCGTGCTCGCCGTGGCATCGACCGGCTTAGCGTCGAACCCTGTCTTCTCCACCGCAGCCACGAGCGTGGCGGAATCCGCTACACCATGAACGGTTGCTCGTTCCGTAGTGAGGTTGACTGTGACATCGCTTACCCCTTCTACCTTGCGCAGGGCGGCTTCCACTCTGCCAACGCAAGAAGCGCAAGTCATGCCCTCAATATCCAGCTCCACCGTACTGGCGGGCACATCAAAGCCTGTTTTCTCTATGGCATCAATCAGCAGCTGACGGCGGGTGCCGGGGGCAACCTGCAAATCGGCCCGTTCTGTGGCGAGGTTGACCACCACTTCCCCCACGCCTTCCACTTTACGCAAAGCGGCTTCGACACGGCCCACGCAAGAAGCGCAGGTCATGCCTTCTATGGGAATGGATACAGACTCAGCGAAGTGAGCGGGGGTGGCGCTTTGCCCGGACGTCATGGTCGGCTCCTGGAAGTGGGTCGAGTTGTCAGCGAGCCTTGAGAATAAACCTTTCCATGATGGGAAGGTCAAGAGCCCAGCACCCTTAAACGAAAAACAGCACTTTCAGGTAACGCCTGCGGCGGCGTCCCCGAAAGTGCTGTGCAGCAAGAAAGCTGAGCGCGTGCTTAGATTGCGCCTTCGCTACGCAAGGCAGCGATGGCATCGGGCGACCAACCCAGTTCTTGCAAAATGGCCTCGGTGTGCTGACCCAGCCCCGGCACACCGTCCATGCGCGGGGTAAAGTCGTTGCTGGTGCCCGGAGGCAGCAGTGCAGGAACCGTGCCGCTGGGGGTGGTGATTTCCGTCCAACGGTTGCGTGCCTTCAGTTGCGGGTGATTCCAGACATCGTGCATGTCGTTGACTCGCGCATTAGCGATAGGCGCATCATCAAGCCGCTGCAAGACTTGATCGGCAGTCAGATCAGCAAACGATTCCACGATGATGGCGCGTAAGGCTTCGCGGTTCTCCACCCTGCGCGAGTTGGAGGTGAAGCGTTCATCCTCCAACAGCTCAGGGCGTTGCAACACGCTTTTGCAGAACGATGCCCACTCGCGCTCGTTTTGCAGGCCCAGCATGATGGAAGCGCCATCGCCTGCAGGGAACGGGCCATAGGGGTAAATGGTGGCGTGAGCCGCACCCGCTCGCGGAGGCGGTGTCGCCCCTTCGAAAGCGTAGTACATCGGGAACCCCATCCATTCCACCATGCTTTCCAGCATAGACACATCAATACGTGTGCCTTTACCGGTCTTGCCGCGTTTCACCAGTGCGGCAAGAATGCTGCTGTAGGCATACATGCCCGCCGAGATATCGGCAATCGAGCAACCCGCCTTGGCGGGTTCATCCTTGGTGCCCGTCACCGATAGAAAGCCTGATTCGCTTTGAATCAGCAGGTCGTAAGCTTTTTTATCGCGGTAGGGGCCATCGTCGCCATAGCCGGAAATATCGCACACGATGAGGCCCGGGTGCTTGGGGTGCAACTCTTCAAAAGACAAGCCCAGCCGCGCAGCCGCGCCGGGAGCCAGGTTTTGCACCAGCACATCCGCTTCTTCAAGCAACTTGGCCAGCACCTTTTTGGCTTCCGGGTTTTTGACGTCGAGCGTCAGGCTTTCCTTAGATCGGTTGGTCCAGACAAAGTGCGAGGACATCCCTTGCACCCGCTCATCGTAGCCCCGGGCAAAGTCGCCTGTACCCGGACGCTCAACCTTGATCACCCGCGCACCGAGATCCGCCAGCTGGCGGGTGCAGAATGGCGCTGCAATAGCATGCTCAAGCGTAATGACGGTAATGCCGTCGAGAGGACGAGACATAGCGTATTTCTTAGAATGAACGTGGCAGGCCAAGCACGTGCTCGGCGATGTAGGAGTAGATCAGGTTAGTGGAAATCGGCGCAACCTGATACAGACGCGTTTCGCGGAACTTGCGCTCGACGTCGTACTCGTTGGCAAAGCCGAAACCGCCGTGTGTCTGCAAGCAGACGTTAGCCGCTTCCCAGCTGGCCTTGGCTGCCAGGTACTTAGCCATGTTGGCTTGCGCACCGCAGTTTTCGTGCGCATCAAAGCGGCGGGCGGCTTCAAAACGCATGAGGTTGGCAGCTTCGACTTCGATGAAAGCATCCGCGATGGGGAACTGCACGCCCTGGTTCTTGCCGATGGGGCGATCAAACACCACACGCTCGTTGGCGTACTTGGTGGCGCGGTCGATAAACCAGTAGCCGTCGCCAATACATTCGGCAGCAATCAGCGTACGCTCAGCGTTCAGGCCTTCCAGAATGTATTTGAAGCCCCTGCCTTCTTCGCCAATCAGGTTCTCTTCCGGGATTTCCAGGTTTTCGAAGAACAGCTCGTTGGTTTCCTGATTCACGAGGTTGGGAATCGGGCGGACGGTCAGGCCGTTGCCAATGGCTTCGTGCAGGTCAACGATAAAGATCGACATGCCTTCGGACTTCTTCTTGACCTCGGCCAACGGGGTGGTGCGAGCCAGCAGAATCATCAGGTCGGAATGCTGCACACGCGAAATCCAGACCTTCTGGCCGTTCACCACGTAACGGTCGCCTTTCTTAACAGCGGTGGTTTTCAGTTTGGTAGTGTCGGTACCCGTGGTAGGCTCGGTAACCGCCATGGACTGAATACGCAATTTACCGGCGGCAATAGCAGGAAGATATTTGTCCTTCTGCTCTTTGCTGCCGCTACGCAGCAGGGTGCCCATGTTGTACATCTGGCCATGCACGGCACTGGCATCACCGCCGGAGCGGTTAATCTCTTCCATGATGACGGAAGCCGCAGTCAGACCCAGGCCCGTGCCGCCATACTCTTCAGGAATCATGGCGGACAACCAGCCGGCTTCCATCAAAGCGTCTACGAATTCCTCGGGATAGGCTCTCTCTTCACCCTTCTTACGGAAATACTCATCGGGGTAATGGCTGCAAAGCTGACGCACTGCGTCACGGATATCCTGAAATTCGTCTGTTTGGTTGTACATGGTGTTCTCCTTGATGGCGTTATTGTGCAAACTCCTTTGATATTTGTGAAATACTTATTCAACCTATCCGTTAGATATAAAACATATAGCAACCCACCATGGAACTTCGGCAACTTCGTTATTTTGTCGCCGCTTGCGAAGCAGGAAGCCTGCTCAAGGCCTCTGGCCGCATGCATGTGGCCCAACCTGCGCTGGGCCAGCAGATTGCCGCACTGGAACACGACTTGGGTGCGCGCCTGCTCGATCGCTCCAGTCGCGGCGTCACCCCTACCGAAGCCGGCAAGGTGTTCTTGGAGCACGCCCGCGTTGTACTGGCCGATGCCGAACGCGCACGCCAAGCCGTGCGCCAATCCACAACAGTCCCTAGCGGCGAGGTCGCCCTGGGGCTGACCACCACCGTAGCGCTGGCGGCCACCATGCCCATTCTCAGCGCCTGCCGGAAACAGTTGCCGCAAGTCAAACTAAAAGTGGTGGAAGCCTATAGCGGGTTTCTACGGGAACGCCTGCAGTCCGGCAGGCTAGACTTGGCGCTGCTTTACGATGATGCCAGTGAACCGGGGCTTTCCAAGCAACCTTTGCTGGACGACCAACTGGTGCTTGTCTCCAGCGCCCGGCACGACTTGCCGCAAAACGTTTCCATGCAGGAACTCGCCCGCTCGCCATTAGTGCTTCCGGGGCTGGAACACGGGCTGCGGCGCATCATTGAAGACGCTTGCGCCCTGCAAAATCTGGAATTGAATGTGGTGGCGGAAATCGAATCGCTCAATAGCGTGAAGCGGGCGGTGGAAGCCGGTATTGGCCACACCATTCTGCCCTTGGGATCGGTAGCCGAAGAAGTCGCTCAAGGCCGTTTGCGCACTACCGAAATCGACGATCGGCGCATGTCGCGCCGCGTAGTCTGCGCCATTAATACAACCCGACCCAGTTCTGTGGCTAGCTCTGCAGTCGTCCAACTGATACTGGAAGTGATCCAGGAAATGGTGGAATCCGGCGCTTGGCCGGCCAAATGGGTGGGGGATGCACATCTTAGGCCCTTGCCAGGCTGACTCGCTGGCAAGGACCGAGTGGCATTACAGCATGCGACTCAGGACATCGTCCTTTTTCACGAACTTGTGAAACAAGGCAATGCCCACGTGGCCCACCACCATAATAAGCAGCAACCAAGCGATGGGTGAATGCAAGGTGCCGCCTACACTGGCCATCCAGGGGATTTCCGGGCCGCCAGCAATCAATTCAATACCAAAGGGCTTCCAGCCAAAGCCTCTGCCCACCAGGTACATAACCCCAGTGAGCGGCATCAGCAGCATGCCTGCGTAAAGCAGGACGTGCCACCTTGACGAGAAACGCTGTCGCTGGGTCTTGCACGGGCCGGTTACGCCGTTGCGACAGAGCCCAGAGGATGCGCAGCACCACCAGCAGAAGCAGCACCGAACCAATACCCCCATGGAACGGCACCAGCGTCTGGCCCACCCAGTGTTCGCCATCGTTGATGCGGTCGAAGAACTTCATCCCTTGCCACACTAGCAGTATGGCCATACCCCAGTGGAAAATTCTAGAAATACTGCCGTAACGTTCGGGCGAGTCGTTGGTCATGCTTAGCTCCAGTAACTTAATATTTCATTTTAAGACATCATTATTGCCATTGGATGGCAAGCCTCACCTGAGCCATCCGCCGAGAGTTCTAAATGAGACCTCGGCGAATAATTTCAGCATCGCTGCCGAAATATAACCAAAATCGCGTCACATAATGCTTTCTACAATGCCGCCTTCGACTCTCAGGGCGGCGCCCGTCGTCGCGCTCGCTTGTGCAGAGGCTGCATAGACACACAAATTCGCCACTTCTTCCGGGCTGGCAAAACGGCCTAGCAGCGTGGAGGGGCGATTTTCCTTCAGGAATAGCGCTTCCATTTCTTGCTGGGTAACGCCTCTTTCGGCGGCTAAGTCACTCATCATTTGCACCGCGCCTTCTGTGCGAGTGGGGCCGGGAAGAATGGAGTTGACTGTTACGCCTGTGCCGGCCAGTACCTTGGCCAGCCCACGAGACAGCCCTTGCAGCGCCGATTTACTGACCCCGTAGTGCACCATTTCGGTGGGAATATTCAACGCCGATTCACTTGAAATGAATTGAATCCGGCCCCAGCCACGCTCACGCATGCCTTGCGCATAATGGCGGGCCAGACGCACCCCGCTCATGATGTTGACCTGAAAGAATTCTTCCCACAACGCATCGTCGATATCGAAAAACTCGCGCGCGCCGTAGATCCCAAGGTTGTTGATAAGAATGTCCGCTTGAGGTTGCGCAGCAATCAACGCCTGACAGCCTTCCATAGTCCCAACATCGGCCACCACGCCGTGAGCGGCACCGCTGCCTGTTGCTTCACGTAGCTTGGCTAGTGCGGCATCCACGCTGCGCTGTTGGCGCCCCACCAGTGTGACCGTCGCCCCCGCGTTGGCCAAGCCGCTCGCAATCGCTAAGCCGATACCACCCGTCGAACCGGTAACAATGGCGTTTTTCCCAGAAAGATCAATTTTCATCGGTTAAATTCCTATCCTTATTGAAATGTGAAGCCCACTTCACTCAAAGCGAAACGCCGAGATCGTGGTTTTCATGATTTCTTCTGAATACACTTTGCGGCCTGAGTCTGCGCCGGCCGCGCCTGCGACCACCATCAGCGGCAGCAGATGCTCTTCTGCACGAGGCGGATGACAATCACGCGCATGAGGCGCTTGCGTCCAGTTCTGCAGCAAGGCGTACCTTTGCTCAGGTTCACTTTCCACCGCCGTGGTCAGCCAAGCGTCAAACTCTGCTGATAAAGGTGTATACCTTGTATCCCCATAGCCACGCATATTGTGGAAACTCATGCCACTGCCAACAATGAGCACGCCCTGATCTCGCAACGCGGCGATGGCGCGCCCTGCGTCCAGATGCGCACCTGGGTCAAGATCGTTACGCAGTGACAGTTGAATCACCGGGATGTCCGCAGCAGGAAACATCAGTTTCATGGGAATGAACACGCCGTGGTCAAAACCGCGCGCTTCATCCACGGCAGCCGACAGCTTCTGCTGCCCCAGCAAATCGACAAGTTCAGCTGCTAGGTCGGGCGCTCCCGGCGCCGGATACTTAAGCTCATAAGTGTGAGCAGGGAAGCCGTAGTAGTCATAAATCAGCTCGGGCCGTGGGTGGCCAGTCACACTGAAATGCGGCTCCAGCCAATGCCCGGACACCAGCACAATGGCTTTCGGCTTTTGCGGCAAGGAGGCTTCTATTCCTTTCAAAAAAGCCGCCATATTGTCCCAGGCATGCGCTGGGTTCCAGTCCATGAAAAAGCACGGGCCGGCGCCGTGGGGAATGTATAAAGTGGGCATGCGGCCCTTACCGGTTCCAGCTGTGTCAGGTGTAAAGGTGGTCATCACTAGACTCCTTAAATCTTGATGTTTAAAGTATGAGTCAATGCTATTAGATAGTGAACCCCTTAAAATCGTTACACACTTCGTACTAATAGTAGTAAATCAGCATGGATAGAGTGACCAGTATGCGCGTGTTTGTACGCGCCGCTGTTGCAGGCAGCCTGTCGGGCGCTGCACGCCAGCTGGGCATGTCACCCGCTATGGCGACCAAACATGTGAATGCGCTGGAAGCCCGGCTTGGCGTCAAGCTATTTCATCGCAGCACTCGCCGCCTGACTCTCACGGAAATAGGTAACAATTACCTGGACGCTTGTCAGCGTATCCTCGCCGATATCGACGAGGCAGAAGCCGCTGCCGCCTCGCAACGCGTCAAAGCGTCAGGGTTGCTGCGTATGAGTGTGCCGCTGTCTTTCGGCGCCCGTCACATTGCACCCCTGATTCCAGAGTTCAGCCGACGGCATCCCGAAGTCATTACAGAATTGGGCTTAAGCGACATCTCGGTCGACCTTGTCGCTGGGAACTGGGACCTCGCCATCCGTGTGGGTCGACTGGCGGACAGCCCCCTGCAAGCGCGGCGACTGGGAAACTGCAGCATGCTGGTCTGTGCCGCCCCGCAGTACCTGGACGAGCGTGGCATGCCGCGCCGCATCGCCGACCTCACCCAGCACAACTGCCTGAGCTACACCTTATCGAACATGCAGAGTTCGAAGAAATGGCACTTCGGCGTACACGGAGAACATTCCGTCGCGGTAGAAGGTAATTTCATCGCAAATAATGGCGATGCCCTGCTGGCTGCTGCCATTCAAGGGCAAGGCATTATTTACCAGCCGCGCTTCATTGTCGACGAGGCATTAAAAGCCGGGCTGCTCACCGAACTGGAACTCGACCACCCACCCATGGAGTTGGGCGGTATTCATGTCCTCTACCCGCCCGACCGGCGGCCTCCCGCCAAAGTCCGGGTCATGATCGACTACTTGGCGGAAGCTTTTGAAAAAACACGCTTCTGACGGCCATGCGCCAGGAGGCGGGTAGAAACCTGATACGCCTGCTAGGCTGCGCCCACCTCGTGCAGGGCTTGCATTTCATCGTCCGACAAAACGAGTTGAGTCGAGCGAATCAGGCTTTCTAGCTGGTCGAGTTGAGTGGCACTGGCAATCGGCGCCGTGACGCCTTCACGGGCCATCAACCACGCCAACGCCACTTCTGCCGGCGTCGCCCGGTGCGCGGCTGCGACATCATCCAGCACCGCCAGCACACGCTCGCCACGTGCATCGAAATACTTCGCAATGCTCGCCCCGCGAGGGCTTTTATCCAGATCCGCCTTGCTACGATACTTGCCACTCAAGAAGCCGCTGGCCAAACTGTAGTAGGTAATGACTCCCAGGCCTTTTTGGATTGCCAGCTCGCGCAAAGGCCCTTCATAGCTGTCACGATCGTACAGATTGTATTCAGGCTGCAACACTTCATAGCGAGGCAAACCCTCGGTCTGGGCAGCATTCAACGCTCTTTCCAGTTGCTCAGCGGTGTGGTTGGATGCCCCGATGGCGCGTACCTTGCCGGCAGCGATCAAACGATCATATGCCTGCAGGGTTTCTTCCACCGGCACATCGGCATCGAAGAGGTGGGAAAAATACAGGTCGATCCGATCCGTCTGCAAACGACGTAGGGAATCTTCCACTGCTCGCTCTATCCAGGCGGCAGAAAGCCCTTTTCCGGCGGGCATTTCCATTCCAACCTTGGTGATCAAAACAATACGGTTGCGGCAGTCACGATTCTTCATCCATTCACCAATAATGGTTTCAGATTCGCCGCCTTGATTGCCCGGCACCCAGGTTGAATACATATCGGCCGTATCAATGGCATCGAAGCCCGCCTCGACGAAACGATCCAGCAGCTCAAAAGAACGCTGCTTGTCCGCCGTCCAACCGAAAACATTCGCCCCGAACACCAGAGGCGCAATACTCAGCCCTGAACGACCCAATGCTCTTTTCATCATCTTGCTCCTGTGACTTCGCGGTTAAAGAAACCGCAGCGATTTCAGTATGTACTGGGGGCGCCAGACTCTTGGTGGCTGCCGCAGAAACGGGCAGCGATGGCATCCACGCTGTCGCGCAACAACACCGTATCCAAAGCGACTGCGACAAACTGCGCCCCCAGCTCCAGGCATTCCCGCGCCCGCGATTCATTCAGCATGAGAATACCCGGCGCTTTACCGCACGCGCGGATGCGGCCAATCGTGTCGTTGATGACCTGTGTCACGGTGGGATGACCGGGCTGGCCGGGATAGCCTAAGCTGGCGGAAAGGTCGGCCGGGCCGATGAAAATGCCATCCACGCCATCTACTGCAGCAATCGCTTCCAAGTTATCCAAGGCCTCAGCGGTCTCCACTTGCACCAAAAGGCAAAGTTCATCAGCCGCGCGCTGGACGTAGTCGTGTGTGCGCCCAAAGTTGGAGGCACGCGTTGAGCCCCCCATGCCGCGCAAGCCTTGTGGTGCATAGCGGATGGCACGCACCGCCTCGGTCGCCTCTTGGGCGTTCTGTACAAAAGGCAGCAACAAGGTCTGTACACCCAGATCGAGATAGCGCTTGATCAGCACGATATCGTTCCAGGCGGGTCGAACCACCGCATGGGAAGCCGGCCGCCCCGGCGCAGGTTGTGCCGCGGCCAGTGCTTGTAGCTGCGACATCACCAAAGGCACATCGGTTGGGGTATGTTCGGTGTCCAGCAGCACCCAGTCAAACCCTGCCCCACCGACAAGCTCGGAAACATAAGGGGAGGGAATGGTGGACCAGACACCGATCTGAGGTTGGCCCGCCTGCAGGGCCTTTTTAAAGGTATTGATAGGGAGCATGAAATATAGGCTTGGTTAACTGCCTGTCGGCAGAGTGAAACAAGCCTATAGATTAACTGAAGCGGTTTTTACAACCTTTCAATGACAGTTGCTGTTGCCATGCCATGGCCAATGCACATCACCTGCAAGCCGAACTGGCCATCCACCTGACGCAGGCCAGCCAGCATTTTCGCCATTAAACCTGCACCGGTTGCGCCCAGCGGGTGGCCATGCGCAATCGCCCCACCCCAGGGGTTGAACTTTTCCATATCAGGGTCGAACTCACGCTGAAAGCACAATGCGACACTAGCAAAAGCTTCGTTGACCTCGATCCAGTCCATGTCCTGAATCGACAAGCCGGCTTTCTGCAGAGCAAGCCGCGCGGCGGGAATAATTCCCGTCAATTGCATAATGGGGTCAGACCCCGTCACCACGCGAGAACGGAAATACGCTTGGGCATTCATGCCTGAATCACGCACCTGGCCGTAGTTCCCTACCAATACAGCCGCCGCGCCATCAGACATCTGGCTGGCATTCGCCGCTGTCACCACGCCTTCCGATGCCGGCCTGAAAACCGGGGCCATCTGTTCCATGCGTTCGCGGTCAATCACGGCCCGAATACCTTCGTCAGCCGTTACGCTGACCGGCCCGCCCTCTTTATTGACACCGTCCACGGGAATAATTTCTGTATGCAGCCCTGCTGCGCGCGCGGCCTCGGCACGCCGGTGGCTTTCTACTGCGTAATCATCCAGCTCGGAACGACTCAGCTTCCAGTGCTCTGCAATGCGCTCAGCACTTTCCACCTGGTGAGGAATATCGAAGCGACGCACCAGGTCGGGATGCAGATTATCGAAACCGGTGAAATCATGTTTGCCTAGAGTGAGGTCGAGAAACATGGGGACGCGACTCATGCTTTCCACCCCGCAGGCAATGGCGAAATCCATATCCCCCACCCCCACTGCCTGGGACGCCGTGTGTACCGCATGCTGGCTGGAGCCGCACATACGGTTCATGGTGACGCCGGGAACCGTTTCCGGCAGGCCCGCCAGCAGCAAGGCCTGACGACTGATGTTGGCGCCCTGTTCGCCTGCCTGGCTGACACAACCTGCCAGAACGTCACCCACACGTTCCCCCGCCACAGGGTTACGCTGCATGAGTTGCTGTAACACGGTTGCTAGTAAGGCATCCGGACGATATTCCCGCAAAACGCCGCCGCGACGGCCAAAAGGGGTACGAATGGCGTCAATGATGACGGGCTGATTCAAGGCAAGCGTAACCATGTCTCTTCCTTATATGCTCAGTTCGCGCGCAATGATATTGCGCTGGATTTCCGATGTGCCTTCGTAGATCTGTAGTACCTTTGCATCACGAAACAGTTTTTCAGCCGGGTATTCTGTGGAATAGCCCATGCCGCCGAATATCTGTACGGTTTCGGTTGCCGCCCACATGGCGGCATCCGCGGCATACAGTTTTGCCATCGAGGCCTCAATGGTGTTGGTCTGGCCGTTGTCGAGGCGCCAAGCTGCCTGATAGGCCAGCAGGCGAGCGGCTTCCAGCCGTACCCGCATATCTGCCAAACGGTGAGCGATGGCCTGATGCCCCATCAAGGTCTTGCCCATGGATTCACGCTGGCTGGCATAAGCCAGCGCCTCATCCATGCAGCGCTGGATCAACCCCACACCAAACGCCGCCACCATGGGGCGGGAGCGGTCGAACACCTTCATGGCCAAGGTAAAACCGCTGCCCTCTTCCCCCAGTCGCAGTGAATCCGGCACAAAGACTTGGTCAAAGAACACCTCTGCCGTAGGGGCTGCTTTCTGGCCTAGCTTGGACAGGGGTTCGCCCACAGTCAGACCCGGGCTGTCCGCCGGCACGATAAAGGCTGTCATGCCTTTGTAGCCAAGATCCGGGTCGGTCTTGGCGAACACCACAAAAAATTCCGCCAGCGTGGCGTTGGAAATCCAGATTTTCCCGCCCGACAAGCGATAACCTCCGGCCACTCGTTCGGCGCGGGTGCGGATGCCTGCCACGTCCGACCCTGCAGCAGGCTCGGTCAGGGCAAAACTGGCCAGCGCGCCCTGAGCAATACGCCCCAAATACTCTTCTTTCTGCGCATCATTGCCCGCAATCAGAATGGGCTCAGATGCCAGGGCATTAATACACAGTGCCGTACCAATGCCCAGACACCCGCGGCACAAAGCCTCGGTAATCAACACTAACTCCAGGCTGCCCAAGCCCTGGCCGCCCAGCGATTCGGGCAATGTGGTATTCACCAGCCCCAATGCTACGGCTTGCTCTTGTACCTCCATGGGAAACGCAGCCGCGCGATCTGCCGCCGCAGCGCGTGGCTGAATTTCATTTCTGGAGAACTGCTCGGCCAGAGCCTGAATCTGGCGCTGCTCTTCATTCAATTGAAACTGCATAGCTCTTCCTTTCTTGGCTTGGCCTTTGTTCAGGGCGGCAGCCGTCCCTGCCGAATGCCTGAGCACTCAGCACACATAAAAATAAAATGGTTCAGTTTTGCTTACAGTGTGAAATGAGGCGGACGCTTTTGCCCGAAGGCTTTCACTCCCTCGTCGAAATCACTCTGCGTGGCGAGCTCTAGAAACTGTGATTTTTCGTTCTGCAACGCAGACTCAAGGCTTGTCTGCATGCCACGGCGTATCAGCGCTTTACCCGCGTTCTGTGCGGGGCGCGAGCCCTGGGCAAGGCGTTGCGCCAATGTCTGCGTGGTTTCCTGCAACGCGGAACGACTCACAACCTTAGCCACCAGGCCGGCGGCCCGCGCTTGCTCCGCATCCAGAGGATCATTGAATAAATACATATACAAAGCCAATTGTTGGCCGACGCGACGCGGCAGACTCCAAGAGCCGCCGCCATCAGGCGTCGCCCCTAAGCCGCTATAGGCCATGACAAAGCGCGCATCATCCGTGGCGATGACAATATCGCTGGCCAGCGCCAGTGATAAGCCCGCACCGGCTGCCGCGCCCTGCACCAGCGCAATCACAGGAAACGGGAGCGCATCAATACGCGCCACAGCCCGATTGAGGTCGGAAATCAATGCACCCAACCCCGACCGCATAGCCTCGGGCTGACCCAGCAGTGCTTCAAAGTAACGAATATCCCCGCCCACACAGAAGTGCTCCCCTTCCGCGACCAGTAGCAACCCCTTCAGCGTGGCGCGAGCCGCTTCAACCTCATCAAGTCGCTGGTTCAGTGCCGCCGCCATAGGTGCATTAACACTGTTCCGTTGTGAAGCGTTATTCAAGGTCAGGATGGCGACACCGTCCTTGATACTTAGCAGCACCGGTTCGCCCGTTTTCTGGTTTGTCATAGTGTGTTCACTCAGGCATAGAGCGCATCAATTTCAACCGCATAGGTTTTATAAATACTGCTGCGCTTTACTTTCATGGTTGCGGTAACTTCGCCGTCGTCGTGGTCCAGCTCCTTGGTCAGGAGATGAAAGCGCCTGATGTTGGCCACCGGTGCAAGTGCAGCATTACCGGCAGCCACCTCGTTCTGAATCAGCTCATTGACGGCGGGATTTTCCACAAGCGAACGGAAATGTGTGAACGCAATGCGTTTGCTTTCCGCCCATTTGCCTACGGTTTCGAAATCAATCTGAATCAAGGCGGAGACAAAGCGACGCCCGTCGGCCACCACAATGCATTCCTTGATGTAGGGGCTGCCCTTCATGATGTTCTCGATCTCAGACGGCGTAATATTTTTGCCCCCCGCCGTAATCATGATGTCTTTCATGCGGTCAACAATGTAGAGCTGGCCATTGCGCTCGGCCACAACGTCACCCGTGTAAAGCCAGCCGTCCCGGATAGTTTCTGCAGTGGCCTCGGGGTTTTTGTAGTAACCGGCAAAGACCATGGGCCCGCGTATAAGTAGTTCTCCCGTGTTGGCATCCACTTGGTACTCCACCCCTTTCGTGACAGTACCGACTGATGTGGGATGCGGGTCGTCCAGGGACTGCCCGGTAATCATGCCGGTGGATTCGGTCAGCCCGTAAACCTCTACAAGCGGCACACCAATGACACGAAAAAACCTCACCACGGCAGGCGGCACCGGCGCGGCGCCAGTCAGCGCCACATGGCAGCGACGCAAGCCTGTGTAATTGTGCAAAGCACGCAGAATCACCCAATACCAAAAAGTGAAAGTCAGGGATTCTGTAAAACTACGTTTTTCCTTGGGCTTGTAAGCAAAAGGCTCGCACGCAGCCAATGCACGGTTAAACAGCCAACGGCGGAATGGCCCCGTTTCGCTGATCTTAATCATGATGGAAGAATGTAGTTTTTCCCAAATACGCGGCACGCCCAGAAATAATGAAGGTGCGATTTCGCGCAAGTCTTCCTGCACCGTGCGTATGGATTCGCCAAAGTTCACCACCGACCCTAAATAGATGGGGGCGAAAGTCGTCAGCATTTGCTCCGCTACGTGACACAGCGGCAAGTAAGAGAGGTGGCTGGAGTTTTCGGTGAGTTCCAACCTGTCGATAATCCCCGGAGATACCCCATGGATATTGCGATAGCTGATCATCGCCCCCTTGGGCTTGCCCGTGGATCCCGACGTGTAGATCATCAGGGCGATGTCATCCATGGTTTGTTGCGACAGCACGCCCTCAATCAGCCCGCTATGCTGTGCTTCGTATTCGCGCCCCGCTGCTTCCACTTCATCGAAGGTCATAGCACGGTCAGCAATCCGCGGGTCGGTATTGCGAAAACCATCTTTTTCAATGATGACAATATGCTTGACCCGAGGCAGCTCATCCAGGGATTCGGCAACCTTGTCCGCTTGTTCCTGGTCTTCACACACAACGATTTCCACATCGGCGTGAGCCAGCACGTAAGAGACTTCGGGCGCCGGGCTAGTTGGATACACCCCCACGGCCACCGCGCCTACAAGGCCGCAGCCCATCTGGGCCAACACCCACTCAGCGCGGTTCTCGGAAATAATGCCCACATGAGCGCCGGGTTCCATTCCCAGTGAACGCAGGCCCAGACCAAACCAACCCGAGCGTTGAAAATAATCCTGCCAGGTAATCGGCTGCCAGATGCCATAGTCTTTCTGGTGCAAAGCCACCTTCTGCGGGTGCATGCGTGCGCGCTCGCGCAACATCTGCGGCAAGGTCAGATCAGAAATCGAAAAGTTGCTCATATCAGGACAGCCACCGCTTACGACGCTTGTAATGTTTGATTTGACGGAAACTCTTGGTCTCGCCGCTTCCCCCTACGCCGAGGTAGAACTCCCGCACATCCGGGTCTTCAGCCAAATAGTCCGCAGGCCCATCGGTAACGATTTTTCCCATTTCCATGATGTAGCCATAATGCGCGACAGCCAGAGCAACCGAGGCATTCTGTTCCACCAACAGCATGGACACGCCTTGTTCGGCATTGATGCGGGCAATGATCTGGAAAATATCCTCGACCAGTAAAGGTGCCAGCCCAAGGGAGGGCTCATCGAGCAGAATCAGTTTGGGTCGGGCGATCAAAGCTCGCCCAATGGCCAGCATCTGCTGTTCGCCGCCAGACAGATAACCGGCCAAACTGCCGCGCCGTTCATGCAGACGCGGAAAATACTCATACACGAGATCGAAATCCGGCTTTACGCCCGAGCGTCCGCTCAACGCGTATGTCGCGGCCACCAAGTTTTCCTCGACAGTGAGGTCTTCAAAGACACGACGCCCTTCCATAATGTGGAACAGCCCGGCTCGCACGAGATCATGAGGCTTGTGCGCCTTGATATCCCGGCTTTCAAAGCTGATCACGCCATCGGTGAGTTCGCCGTCTTCAAGTTCCAGCAATGCGGAAATGGCTTTCAGGGTTGTGCTTTTGCCTGCGCCGTTGGAGCCCAGCAGGGCCACGATCTGACCCTGCTGCACCTTTAACGACAGGCCGCGCAGCACCTGGACGCTCTTGTTATAGAAAACCTCGATATTGTTCAGTTCGAGAACTGTGGCGGCCGCTGTCATGCTTTACTCCAGAACGATCCAATCAGACGCAGGCACCATTTTTCCGGCACTTACATCTGCCCGATAGATACGGCCCACCGGAATGGAGTTGCCGCGAATCGTGATTGGCACGCCAATCAGGCCGCCTGTATCAAAGTTTTCGATGGTGTTCAGGGCGGCCTTCATATTTTCTGCCGTCAGAGGCTTGCCAGCTGCCAGAGTGCGGCGCGCGGTTTCGGCATACAGCATGGCGGACAAAAAGCCCTGGATATACGGAACGTTCTGATACTCAGGACGCATTTCGCGGATTTTCTCCAGCATGGGCGCGGGAGCAGAATCATCGTAGTAGTAGCGATAAGGCATGACGCCCATGAAGCCATCTGCGACGTCCTTCATTTGCATGACGGTGGAGTTGTCCATTGTCCAGAAGGTGCCCATGAACTGAGTGTCCATGCCCATGGTGCGGGCCTGACCGATGAACTCTGGAATGGGGCCAAGGATGTAGCCATGGAAAATGGCGTAATCAGGGCGTGCGCGGCGCAGCTTGGCGATTTCTGTAGAGACATCAACGCTACCCGGCGGCGTCATGATTTCCAGCGGCACACTCAGGCCAAGATCTTCCGCAACCTTGCGGCTTTCGTCGATCGGGTCACGGCCGAATTCCGTATCGGAGTAAATGAACGCAACCTTTGCGCCCGGCTTTTCTTGAGCGATGTAGCGCAGCATGATGCCGAACATCTCGGTGTAGTCAGGGCCGGGAATGAACTGGAAGGGGAATTTCTCAGGGTCGTTAAGCTCGGTGGCGAAGGAAGCTCCCGACATCAAAATACTATTAGCCCGATTCAACTCCGGGTTGATCGTCTTGCTGAAACCGGTGGAATCCCCATAGTAAAAATTGACATCGTTTTGGCTAGTGATCTTCTTAAAAGCGGCAACGGAAACGTCCACCTTGTAGCCACTGTCTTCGGGCACATAGCGCAGCATATGCCCTTCTATCCCACCAGCGTCATTCACAATTTTCACGTAATCCTGAATGCCTGCGTGGATACCAATGCCTGCAAAGGCAAACACACCGCTCATGGGGATCGAGCCGCCAATCACAATTTCTTTTTCGGCGGCATGGGTCATGGCGGCAGTACCCAGCAAACCTGCCATGACCGTACCCGCCAGCCAATGCTTCATCGTTTTCAGTTTCATGTTGTCTCCTGGTTTTTATATTTATGACCTGAATGGCCACAAATGGAAGAACCGCTGCGTTCGACGCCAGATTTCCTGCAGACCCAACGGTTCAAAAATCAGAAACCCGATAATCAGCAAACCAAACACAATGGTTCGCACGGGTGAAAGAATCAGGGTGGCATCAGCCGAAATCGGCAGCCAGCCCACTATGAGTTTCAATGCTTCGGGCACCATGGTGATGAACGTAGCCCCAAGGATGCTGCCCAACAAGGTACCCATTCCGCCCACGATAATGGCCGTGAGGAAGAAGATGGACATGGTGAGCGGAAAGCTTTCCGGTGTGATGCTGCGGAAGAAGTACGCCCACAAGCCGCCCGCCACCCCGGCGTAAAACGAGGAAATACCAAAGGACAGCAGCTTGTAACGCAGCAAAGGAATGCCAAGCACCTCGGCAGAAATATCGCGGTCGCGAATGGCGATGAACGCCCTGCCAATGCGGGTGCGGAACAGATTGGCAGCCCCCAGAAGCATCAGAATGGTGATGGGAACCACCATCCAGTAAAAGCGGAACGCAGTGTCAAGGTCAATGCCGAAAAAGCGCGCGGGCGCCACGGTGAGGCCCGCAGTGCCGCCGGTTACCGATGTCCAGTTAGAAAATACAAAATGCAGAATCATGGACGCGGCAATGGTGGCAATAGCCAGATACAGCCCCTTGACCCGCAAGGAAGGAATCCCCACGATGAAGCCGCCCAACATGGCCACCGCACCGCCCGCCAGCAGATTGACCAGCACCGGCAAGCCCAGCGAACCCTCAAGAACGGCTACGGTATACGCCCCCAGCCCCATGAACGCCGCCTGCCCAAGGCTGACCAACCCGGTGTAGCCGGTAAGAATGTTGAGCCCGGTTGCACTGCCAATATTGATGGCGACCAAGCAGGCCAGATAAAGCCAGTATTCATTGGCTAGGAAAGGAAACGCCACCAACGCACACGCCAGGATTGCCAGCCAGGCGTACTGCGTACGACTGTCGAACAGTGCCTCGTCATGCTGATAGGTATATTTAGCCGTACCGATGCGCATTACAGCCTCTCGATTTCGCGTGTGCCAAACAACCCGTAGGGACGGATCATCAGTACCACGATCAGAACAATGAATGTGGCGACAATTTTGTATTCGCCTCCCAGAAAACCACTGGCCCAGGCTTCGATCAGCCCGATGGCCATGCCGGCCACCAAGGCCCCAAGCACGCTATCGAGCCCGCCGACAATGACCACCACCAGCACGGACAACCCGAAAATACCCATGGCCGGAGATATGCCACCGATGGAGCCGACAATCACCCCCGCAACCGCGGCAATCATGGCCGCCACCACCCACGACAGCGAAAACACACGGGGCACGTTTATCCCCATGGAATAGGCGGCGGGCTGATCGGAGGCAGTAGCACGCAAAGCCACGCCGCCGCGCCAGTAACGGAACACAAGCAACACAATGCTGATCAGAACAACAGTAACGATGAAGCCGTAAAAGACTTTGGATGAAACAAAGGCTTCACCAATAAAAATGGCTGTGTCTGGAACGATGTTGGGCATGCGCCGAGGGTCAGCCGTCCAGATCAGCTCGACCACGCCGATCAACACAGAAGCCAGGCCCACGGTGACCATGAACACAGAGATCGGCGATTCGCCCAACATGGGACGAATCGCAATGCGTTCGATCACCCCACCGGCCAGGCCGCTACCAACAATCGCCAATGCAATGGCCACCCAGATTGGTAAGCCCATTCCCGTGGCCAAGCCGAAGCACAAGTAGGCGCCCAGCATTAACATTTCGCCAATGGCGAGGTTTACGACCCCGGTGCTTTTGTAAATGATGACAAAGGCCAGCCCAGTGAGCGCATACAAACCACCCGCGCCCAGCCCTGCCAGGGTGATTTCCGCAAAAAACAACCAATCCATATCCATGCCGATCACACTCCCGCAACGGCTTCATGACGCAATTTCTTGCGTAAATCAGAGATGTCGCCAGACCCCAGGTAAGCGCGTATGACTTCAGGGTTGGCCTGCACTTCGCTGGCGGTGCCACTGGCAATGACTTGGCCAAAGTTCAGTACCACCACGTGATCGGAGAGATCCATCACCATGCCCATGTCGTGCTCGACCATCAGCACTGTGATGCCCCATTCTTCCCGGACATCCAGAATAAAACGCGCCATGTCTTCGGTTTCTTCACGGTTCATGCCCGCCACGGGTTCGTCAAGCATCAGAACCTTGGGCTGGATGGCCAGCGCGCGTGCCATTTCCACCCGCTTCTGCAAGCCATAGGGCAAGGCGGCTACCGGATGGTGACGGATATGGTCGATTTCCAGCAGGTCGATGATGCGCTCTTCGACTTCACGACGCAGTTCGAGCTCTTCACGCCGCGCCCGCCCCATGTAGAACAGAGCATCCAGCACGTTGGTACGCAAATGCGCATGACGCCCCAGCTTGATGTTGTCCAGAACAGTCATACCGCGGAATAACGCAATATTCTGAAAGCTGCGCGCTAGGCCCAGCCTGGCACGCTCTGGAGGCGCGACCCGCGTGATGTCCTGCCCTTCAAAGCGGATCGAACCCGATTGCGGGGTATAGAAACCGGAAATCGTATTGAAAAGTGATGTTTTACCGGCGCCATTCGGGCCGATTACGGTAGTAATCGTATTGGGCGCGACCTCGAACCCCACTGAGTTCAAAGCACGCACGCCGCCAAATGCCAGCGTAATGTCGCTAAGCGCCAGTATGGGCTCAGGTTTGGGTGAGTCCATGTTTGTCTCCTCGGTGCATAAGGCCTCTACGACCTGCCCGCTATTATTTTGCTTTCTATGCCAACCAGTACCCGATAAACAAGATACATTACCACTAGTGAAAGTACCTATCAGGCTTGGCCGAATCTATATTTGAATATCATTCTAGGATAAGAGACCAAGATCAAAAATGACAGACTGCGACTAAAAATATGCAGATCCTGCCATTCTTCTTAAACTTCAATCAACTCCTTTCCTAAGCAATCAAAAAGACTAAACCACCTCACCCGTCATCACCATCCATACAAGCCCGCCATGTCTCATCAAGCCCAAAGCATCTCAGCGCGCTTCGCTAACGCACTGCTGGCCAGCGCCTCAAAATCGCCCGGTTTTGACCCGCGCAGCATCCCCCAGGCCGGCCTATCACCCCAGTTGCTTCAGCTTGAAGGGTCCCGCACCACCATGGAAAGCTTTGCGCTGCTGTACCGCCTGATTGCCATCAGAATGGATGATGAAACCGTGGGCCTGTTTTCACGGCCTTTGCGCAACGGCACGCTAAAGTATTTGTGCATGATTATGCTCGACGCATCGCAGCTCAGCATTGCTCTGAACCGGTTTCGCAATTTTTTCCGGCTGGTGAACGACGACGTGCAGTTTGAGATCAGCCGTACAGCGGAAGGGCTGGTACGCATCGCCTTGCACGAAAAGAAAAATCTGGGGGAAACACGTGTTCTGGCACTGGAACTCATGCTCATGCTGATGCAGGGGGTCACATCGTGGCTGATCGCAAGAAAAATCCCCTTTGTGCGGATTGGTTTCACGTTCGCCGAGCCCGCCCATGCGGCCGAATACGAGCACCTTTACCCGGGGCCCGTTTATTTCAACGAACCCGTCACCGCCTTATATATGGACCCGGCCTACCTGAGCGAACCCATTCGGCAGGATCAGACCTCTCTTGGGCTGTTCATACGCAATGCCCCGATGGACTGGTTCTATTTCTCCGATACCAACCGGCCCCATACGCACCAGCTCCGGGATTTTCTGAAAGACCGGCTGGATCAACCCCTAACTGTTACCGAAGTCGCCCATGCTCTGCATACCTCGCCGCGCACACTGGCGCGACGCTTGTCGGAAGAAGGAACAACCTTTCAACAGACCAAGGACAAGCTCAGGCGCGACCTGGCCATTGAGCTGCTGAATAAGACCTCACAACCCGTGGCGCAGATTGGCAGCAAGCTAGGGTTTGAAGACCCTGCTGCCTTCAACCGGGCCTTTCGCCAATGGACGGGTAGCGCTCCTGGCGCATACAGAAAACGGCAGTTGCTGGCGTTTAAAAAGCGCCTGCCACTGCCGTAAGCGGTAAAACACCTGCCGTCGCGACGGTATGTCAGATCAGGACGGCTTGTATGGGCTGGTCTTGATAATTTCCGCCCACCGCGCGGTGTCATTTTTAATTGTTTCGGCCAATTCCTGCGGGGTGCTGCCCACCACTTCGTAGTCGATATTTTCCAGTTGCTCCCGCACTTCGGGCATTTCCAGAACAGCCTTCAGTTCAGTGTACAGTTTATCAACGATGGGCTGCGGCGTGCCCTTGGGCGCCAGCAATGCGGCCCAGGAAGTGAAGTCCATGCCTTCAATACCGGCTTCCTTCATCGTGGGAACATCGGGCAGTACTGAAGAGCGCTTGTCGGACAACACCGCCAACGGCTTTACACGGCCCGCTTCAATCATGGCCATGCCATGAAACGGGTCGAATGTCATTTGAACCTCGCCACTCACTACCGCTGTGAGCTGTGGACCCGTGCCCCGGTATTGCGCATTGACCACTTCCGGCGCACCGATAATGCTTTTGAAATGCTCGTTCATCAGGCCCATGATGGCGCTGCCTGACGAAATCGAAAAATCGTTCGGAGTCTTCTTGATCAGGCTCACGAGTTCCTGCACGGTATTCGCTGGCACGGAGGGGTGAGTGACCAACACAAAACTTAGGCGAGCGATCAGGCTGACGGGCTCAAAGCTATCCAGCCCATCGTAATCTGCCGTGTCATACAACAAAGGGCTCAGCGTTTGAGCGCCTGCGGTATTTAACAGCAGCGTATAGCCATCAGGCTTGGCACGCGCGACGGCCGATGTGCCGATCGTACCGTTTGCCCCACCGCGGTTCTCCACCACCACAGATTGCCCCAGCCTTTCGCCCAACCGGTGCGAAACAATGCGTGCCGTGACATCCGTTGCCCCACCCGGAGCATAAGGCACGATGAGATGTATGGGTTTGTTCGGCCAGTCGCCGACATCCTGCGCCTGCAGCGGCAAAGCGGCGGACAGCGCCAGTGCCCCCATCGCCATTAAAACCGAACGACGGGGCCTGAACTTGTTCAACATATTTGTCTCCTGATGTTATGGGTAAAGATGCAATGACATAAATACCCGTTTGAATATTGTATGTATGCATACTATGCGGGTGATCTGCCAAGTATGTCAATCGGGTATGGTAGCGTAAGCTCCCCCTGTGAGTAGACGTTAGTCGGTAGAATTTCGGAGCCTCCCGGATATGGAGACTCCCTTGAAGAAGAGCAGATTTACAGAAAGCCAGATTGTGGCGGTGTTAAAGGAAGGCGAAGCCGGTTTGCCGGTTGCCGAACTGTGCCGCAAACACGGCATCAGTGCAGCGACGTATTACAACTGGAAGAGCAAGTATTCCGGCGTCGAGGTCTCGGAGCTGCAGAGATTGCGTGAGCTGGAGGCCGAAAATGCCCGTCTCAAACGCATGTATGCCGATCTGGCACTAGAAAACGCAGCGATCAAGGATGTTCTAAATCGAAAATCCTGACGCCGTCAGCCAGGCGCGACGTGGTCGAACAGTTGGTGCAGTCCAAACTCTCGATTACACGCGCCTGTCGGATTGCTGGCCTGTCGCGGGCGGCGTACTACAAAAGGCCAATACCGGCATCTGAACGGGATGCTGAGGTCATTGATGAACTCAACGCGATCGTGGCGAAGCACGGGCGCTGGGGGTTCTGGAAGTGCTATACCCGGCTACGGCTTGATGGCCGCGGCTGGAACAAGAAACGCGTCCATCGGGTGTATTGCGACATGGGTTTGAACTTGCCTCGACGAACTAGGAAACGTTTGCCGGATCGGCCGCGCCAGCCATTGGATCTGGCGACCGAACCTAACCGTTGCTGGGCATTGGACTTTATGCACGATGCGCTTTACTGTGGTCGCCGGTTCCGCACGCTGAACGTGATTGACGAAGCGAACCGAGAATGTCTGGCCATCGGAATCGGTACATCGATTCCATCAGCACGGCTGATCCGGGTTCTGAGTCGCTTAGTTGAGTATTACGGCGCGCCAGATGCCATACGCCTGGACAATGGGCCGAAACTAATTTCTGAGGCATTCACAGAATGGGCTGCGCGCAAAGGCATTGCAATACGCTATATCCAGCCCGGAAAACC
Organism: Achromobacter sp. F4_2707; assembly: GCF_047501535.1. NCBI lineage: Bacteria > Pseudomonadati > Pseudomonadota > Betaproteobacteria > Burkholderiales > Alcaligenaceae > Achromobacter > Achromobacter sp. F4_2707. Next base: position 2,803 of record NZ_JAZDRJ010000007.1, on the reverse strand, counting down.
CAACCAGAATGCTTTTATCGAGCGCTTCAATCGAACTTACCGAACCGAAGTGCTCGATGCTCATTTGTTTGCAAACCTGGAACAGGTACAGGCAATCACCAATCAGTGGCTAGTTGATTACAACGAATACCGTCCGCACGAATCGTTGGGCGGCGTCCCGCCGGTGCAGTTCATGCCTCGGCCAACCTATGCTCCGAATCTCTATCAGCCAATGTCTACTTGACGGGGGAGCTTACGGTATCGGGCGTGTTCCAGCCAGTGCGCATATCCTAATCAGTTAGAATCATGATTTCTTGTGCTTGATCAGCTTTGTTGTTCCAGCCAGTGCGCATATCCTAATCAGTTAGAATACCGCTGACGGTGCACCGTGGGTGTCCTACGTTCCAGCCAGTGCGCATATCCTAATCAGTTAGAATAACCTCTCCTCATGCCAGATGGATAGCTTAGTTCCAGCCAGTGCGCATATCCTAATCAGTTAGAATCCTTCACCGGTGGCGCCGCCTACGGCCTGAGTTCCAGCCAGTGCGCATATCCTAATCAGTTAGAATTGACTTCGCTCATGACAGCACTCCTTTCAGGTTCCAGCCAGTGCGCATATCCTAATCAGTTAGAATTCCACGGTCACCGTCTCGATTGATGACGAAGTTCCAGCCAGTGCGCATATCCTAATCAGTTAGAATTTTTGCATCAGCCGGATGGCGCGCAGCAGAGTTCCAGCCAGTGCGCATATCCTAATCAGTTAGAATAAGGACCGTGGTCGCAACACCCTAAGCGTAGTTCCAGCCAGTGCGCATATCCTAATCAGTTAGAATTTCACAGCCAATGGTGATGTGGACACTGTAGTTCCAGCCAGTGCGCATATCCTAATCAGTTAGAATACGACCGACCGATGATGAATTGCTGGATCAGTTCCAGCCAGTGCGCATATCCTAATCAGTTAGAATTATGCCGTTCGTTGACCGAGTGGCGCAACAGTTCCAGCCAGTGCGCATATCCTAATCAGTTAGAATAACGCTGGCGATTACCCGCATGTTATTGCCGTTCCAGCCAGTGCGCATATCCTAATCAGTTAGAATCTCATGGAACTGATCTACACCACTCGTAATGTTCCAGCCAGTGCGCATATCCTAATCAGTTAGAATGTAGTAGTTGCAAAAGAATGCAAGACGCTAGTTCCAGCCAGTGCGCATATCCTAATCAGTTAGAATCTTACGGCCGAAATGGAGCGCACCGGAGACGTTCCAGCCAGTGCGCATATCCTAATCAGTTAGAATCGAGCGGGCTTTTTTGCGCTTGCCATCCGTGTTCCAGCCAGTGCGCATATCCTAATCAGTTAGAATACATACCTGATCGACGGCGAGTCCAATCTGGTTCCAGCCAGTGCGCATATCCTAATCAGTTAGAATATGGGATTAAGTCGGCCAACGGCGTGGTTCGTTCCAGCCAGTGCGCATATCCTAATCAGTTAGAATACGTAACGGCCTCTGGCATGTCGATTTCTAGTTCCAGCCAGTGCGCATATCCTAATCAGTTAGAATCTATCGGCAGCTAGGGCGCACTTCGCGCGGGTTCCAGCCAGTGCGCATATCCTAATCAGTTAGAATATCCATGTCCGTGATGCACACAAAACGGTGGTTCCAGCCAGTGCGCATATCCTAATCAGTTAGAATTTTGGCCGTAAAAAGGCGCTGGCCCCGCCCGTTCCAGCCAGTGCGCATATCCTAATCAGTTAGAATCGTAGATCCGCGAAGAACGGGAAGCTGGAAGTTCCAGCCAGTGCGCATATCCTAATCAGTTAGAATTCGGGTCGCTAATGCCAGGGTAGGCCGCCGGTTCCAGCCAGTGCGCATATCCTAATCAGTTAGAATCAGGCCCGAGAACGGCAGTATGCCATTCAGGTTCCAGCCAGTGCGCATATCCTAATCAGTTAGAATGTACATCACTGACCTGAATACGCCGCCCAAGTTCCAGCCAGTGCGCATATCCTAATCAGTTAGAATATTCGCGTAGCACTCTAGGCCAGCCATCAAGTTCCAGCCAGTGCGCATATCCTAATCAGTTAGAATGATCTGCGCAAGCGTGCCTTCTACACCATTGTTCCAGCCAGTGCGCATATCCTAATCAGTTAGAATAAAGAGCGGCCAATTGAGTTGTTTGTGGAAGTTCCAGCCAGTGCGCATATCCTAATCAGTTAGAATTGTCCAGATCGGCAATGGCTTCGTGGTGCAGTTCCAGCCAGTGCGCATATCCTAATCAGTTAGAATGCACCAGGCCAGGCGTTCGGCTGACCGGCGGTTCCAGCCAGTGCGCATATCCTAATCAGTTAGAATCCCCCCTTGGCGCGGGGCCGTGCGTCCATAGTTCCAGCCAGTGCGCATATCCTAATCAGTTAGAATCTGGGAGCGCATATCGCAATCACCATCCAGGTTCCAGCCAGTGCGCATATCCTAATCAGTTAGAATGTTCTGAAGTCTGAGCTACAGGCCAAGGCCGTTCCAGCCAGTGCGCATATCCTAATCAGTTAGAATATTGCCTCCATTCAACGCGCAACCGCCGCTGTTCCAGCCAGTGCGCATATCCTAATCAGTTAGAATTTTCCGCTGGTGTGGCACCCAGGCCCAGGTGTTCCAGCCAGTGCGCATATCCTAATCAGTTAGAATTCGCTCTTCGTCTGAACCGGTGTTTGTCAACAATGATGTCCGTTTTCTTCATGCCGCGTGATTCAATTCTTGAGGCGCTGCGGCATGTTCCTTCGGCGGGTTTAACCACACCTCACCGACCGGGTTCCAGTCACGCGTATGGC